>JAZUSI010000090.1:0-1730 GCA_045606665.1 Christensenellaceae bacterium | reverse complement strand
TTCGAAAAATACAACGCCGTAACAGGTGGTATCGACGCCGTAAGTGAGTACGGCACTCCTGAATTTCTCGGTTGGACTGCCGGCGTGTATGTATATTTAAAGGAGTACTTGGAAGCAAAATGAACGAATTTGTCAAAGAATTTAATAAGATAACCGAAAAAATGCCTATTTCTTGCAGAGTAAGAGTTACTCATAAGGATAAGGTTTTATGCGAATTTGAAAAAGGGTATAGTGATTGTGAGAAAAAAATTCCGTTTAACAATGATTCCGTATTCACCTTTTATTCGCTTTCAAAGCCCTTTTGTGCAATAGGCTTGATGAAACTATATGATAAAGGCTTGGTGGATTTAGAGTCCCATCCTGGTAAATATTTGCCAGAGGCAAAAGATTTTGATTCTCGCGTAAAAATTAAACATTTATTGCATCACGTTAGCGGGCTTCCCGATTTTGAGCAAAATAGAGATTTTGCCACTAAATATGCAAACCCTAAGCATGAGGATTTGAGACTACACACTAAACTGTTGACCGAATATCCTATGAATTTTATTCCTAACGAAGGCGAAATGTATGCAAACGTCAATTACGTTTTGCTTGCACTAATAATTGAAAACGTTAGCAAAAAGCCTTACGCAGAGTATATGAAAAAAGAAATTTTCTCGCCTTTAGGTATGGACGGTGCGTTTGTCGACCAAAAAGGGATAAATATTGCAAATGGGGTAAAAGGGCACGTTTATGAGAACGGTGCGTTAAAGTCTGTCGAGAAGAGTTACGATTGGATGCTAGGTGCCGGAGATATCGTTGGCACTATTGACGACTTATATTGCCTAAACAAGGCGATAAAAAACCGTATGCTACTTAAGAGTGAAACGTGGGATAAAATATTGACCCCACATCCATTAAACAAAATGGGAAAAGGTTGTTTTGTTCTTGATTATCAGGGAAAAACGCTTATCCGCCACAACGGTGGGCATACGGGATTTAGAGTGTTACACGCTCAAATTCTAGAAGACGACGTTGACGTTATAGTAATGATAAATTGCGAATTTGATGCGCGAATAACGTTGATGCTGAGTGCGTTTGAATGTTTTTATAAAAATGCCAGCGTGATAGACAAGAAAGTGTATGATATGGATACGGGGTATATAAGTAAGGATAATCACTAACTTATGTGGTTATATTAAATATCGTTATTTATAAAACTATAAAAAACGGACATTAATGCTTTGAAGTTGACCGATTAATTGACGATATATTTTTAATTTGCAATTGACAAGGTTAGCACGGTAATTTATAATTAATACGTACTTATATTACGAGGTGATAGTATGAAGATTAACATCATAAAGAAAGAAAAAGTAATCGTGCAAAATCCAACAGGAAGAAATAACTATTTTGGTTGGCCAACTGGTGTTAGATTAAAAAATGGAGATATTGCAGTTGCATCTTCTGGATTTAGACTAGGGCATATTGATCCGTTTGGAAAAACAGTACTTTCAATAAGTCAAGACGAAGGTGAAACTTATTCTTGTCCGACCCCAATTATCGACACTGTTTTAGATGATAGAGACGGTGGACTTTGCGCGTTTGGCGAATCCGGTCTAATTCTCACGTCTTTTAACGTTCCCAACGAATCAATGAAAGAATGGTCTGCAACGCATAAAGACGTTGCCGGGGAAAAGACTCAAGCTTATATGAAAGCTTATATGGATACTATTACCGAAGAAGAAGAA
>JAZUSI010000089.1:0-9022 GCA_045606665.1 Christensenellaceae bacterium | reverse complement strand
AAATAATCAAAAAGCAGCTTATAACAACGTTAAAATAAAGCTCCTGTCAGAAAAATACGGATACGAATTTGTCGATCTGTATTCTCCACTTTTGAATCTTGAAACAGGTGAAATATATGCAGAATATACGACCGATGGCGGGCACTTGACGTCTGCAGGATACGAGGTGCTTACAAATACGATAACTCCTACACTCGAACAACTATTAGGTAGATAACTGCGCTTAACAGCATTACAAATTCCAATTTGACGGAGTGTATTATGGAAGAAATTTTAATTAAAATACTCGTGTGTTTTATCGCGGGCGCTGGGGCAGGTATCGGAACGGGCTTTGCAGGTATGAGCGCTGCCGCCGTAATAGGGCCAATGCTCATAACGTTTTTGGGCGTTCCTGCCTATGATGCGGTGGGGATAGGACTGGTCAGCGACGTTTTGGCAAGCCTTGTCAGCGCATATACCTATAAAAAAAGCGGGAATTTGGACGTTAAAAATAGCTTGCCGCTATTGATAAGCGTGCTTGTCGTAACCATGATAGGGAGTTTCGTGGCAAGTTTTTTGCCCGAACAAGCTATGAGCGGTACGATGCAGATCGCCTTAATTATTATCGGCTTGCGTTTCCTTTTGAAACCCGTCAACAAAACGAGAGAACAGTTGGAAGAAAGCTCCCCGAAAAGCAGACTGATTAAGGCAATCGTCGGCGGTATATTCGTTGGCTTTATATGCGGTTTTGCAGGCGCGGGCGGCGGAATGATGCTATTGCTTGTTTTAACTTCGTTTCTTGGCTATCCTATGCATTTGGCGGTTGGTACAAGCGTGTTTATTATGGCGTTTACGGCGCTTACGGGCGGTGTCAGCCATTTTATAATCGGGGGTATGCCCGATATTCTCTGCCTTTCGCTGTGCGTGGCATTTACGTTGCTTTGGGCGCGGATTGCGGCAAAAATCGCCAATAAAGCGAGTGCAAAAACCTTAAACCGCGTGGTTGGTATCGTTATGATTGCCACAAGTATCGTGATTTTGGCGGTGAATTATCTCTTGTAAAAGCAAAGAAACGTTTGACGAAAATGATAAAAAATGGGTTGGAGATAATAAATTTGTCCTAAATTCATTTAAGGGGGCGAGAAATGACGATTGCTTACATACGTACGTCCGCAACGCCCGTATGATCGTAGAAGAATTCCAATCCGTTGTTTTGCTTGATGAGTCTACCGACGGGCGGAATACCTGTTTTGTGGCTTTTCTGATTCAAACTTTCTTGTATATATTTTCTCTTTTTCATTATACGCTATATAAAGTTGATGTTCATTTATATTAGTAAGCTCCTTTTGAAAACACACATTTGTTTTGTCCTATTTTGTATTTGAAATTTGTATTGTCGCTATTTTGGGAATGGTGTATAATGAAAATATAATTTCATAAAAGGTTGTCTTACGTGCCAAGAACTGTGTGAAACGTTATGATAAACGCAAGAATACGTTGGCGGCATAATAAGCGCAATTGGCAGGAAAGAAGCAAAAAAGGGGAAAATATGAATTTTATCAAAAAAGTTTTGTGGAGCGTTGTGTCCTTAATGGCGTTTAGTTCTTTCATGCTTGGTGGGAACGGAATTGTAAACGCCTTTGCGGAAGACGTCTTAACGATGAATACGATCTTTTCCGATCATATGGTTTTGCAAAGGGAAAAGAAAGTGGAGATTTACGGCGAAACGAATGCCGGTACGTTGGTTAAGGTTTCCTTTAAGGGACAGGAAAAGACCTGTATGGCGGATAGTAACGGTGCATTTTCCGTATACCTTGATGCAATGCAAGCGGATGCTGTTGGTTCTACGCTTACGGTAGAAGCGGGCAGTATGACACAAAGCTTTTCCGACGTGCTTGTGGGAGAGGTGTATTACGGCTCTGGGCAATCGAACATGGCGTATCCTTTTGATGAGCATACGTATGCGGAGAACGTCATTAAACGTGATCCATCGTATGGGGTGGATTATGAAAAATATAACAATCAACCCTCGTATTTAGAAGATTATAATCAATATGAAAAATGGCATCTTTTGCGTTTTTATATGCAAAAGATGTTGCCTGAAACGGGTGGAGTGAAGAATAAAGGCGTACAAAATACGTGGTTGGATATTGAGGGCGTGGCAGATCTTAAATATGTGAGCGTTACGGCGGTTGCGTATGCGATTCACCTTTCGCAAAAGCTTGGCGATATCCCTGTTGGCGTGGCTGTTGCGGCAGTAGGGGGATCGAGAGTTCATGAATGGATATCCGACGAATCGGCGGCGAAGATATTCCCTAATAGCGCAAACACTACGCTTTCGCAACGGTATAACAATATGGTCTTGCCCATGGGCAGGTTTACGCTTCGGGGTATTCTTTGGTATCAAGGGGAATCGGACGTATATAGCGATCTTGAAACGTATCGTAGCTGTTTTGTTGCTTGGGCGAAAGATATGCGTACGTTTTTCAAAGACGAAAATTTGCCGATTATCACGTTCCAACTTCCACAGTATGAAGATGATGGGTGTAAAGATTTATGGGCGGCATTCAGACAGCTTCAAGAGGAAATTACACAACAAAATGAAAACGTGTATTATGTTTGTGGCATAGATTTGGGCGATCATAGGAATATTCATCCGCTGCAAAAATGGGAATTTTGTGAACGCGCGGCAGGGCTTGCATTAAAATATATTTATAACGTAGAATATAGCGGTGCGGGTTCTTACGGACAGAACCCTACAATCTCAAATTTATATAGAAAAACGGGTTCGCAAACGGTATATATGCGCTTTGAAAATGCTTCGACAATTTCTGTGAGTGAAGGGGTAGAAAGAGGCTTGCTTGCTACCACGAACAAGCAATATTATACGAATATAAGTTCGTTTACGTTGGTGGATTCGACAACGATTGCGTTTACTACGAAATTAAAATATATTAGCTATTTACAGAACAATATTTTTGATTATGATACGGCGTTTATCTATAACGAATACGGGCTTCCCGTCGCTCCGTTTGTAGAAAAAGAGGTAAGCGTATACGATTACGACGTAACGTTAGAATTAGAAGGCTGTACAACAGACGGCTATGAAAGATATTTTGCGATTGCAGGCGAAGACGTTGCGTTTAAGATTATCCCGAATGAGGGATACGAGTTGGAGTTGTTCACGATAAACGGCGAGGAACAAGAGTTTGCAGACGGGGCGGTTTCCTTGTCAAATATCACTTCGGACGTTGCGATTGTTTGTAAATTCCGTACCGTCAACACCCCTCCCGATGAATCGGGGACGTCCAGCGACAATCAAGGCGATTCGGGCAATCATAATTCGGGCGGAGATGTTGTTAATAGCGATAAAGAAAACGGTGGTGGATGTAACGGGACGATAACGGGAAGTTTATTTGGAACGATTGTATTAACGTTGACTATACCTGCCATTGTTTTAAAACGTAAAAAAGAAATATAAGATACATATTTTGCGAAGCCGAGCTTTCACATAAGCTCGGCTTTCGTAATTAAAGAATTGCCTTTATTTAATCGTTATTAAAAATACAATGAGGTGTATTATGTTTAAGAAACTTTTTGATAGAAATGTTTTAAATGTGCAGGACGAAACAGAAAGATTGAGAAACCTGTCTGAAAAAGAACTTTTAATAGAAATAGTTTTAGAATTAAAAAAGATTGATAACAAGTGTGATGAGATAGCAAGAAAAATCGTGATTTGGAGCGATTAAATACTTGTGCGAAATAATAAAAACAAACATAATAAGGTGGATTTAATTGTCCTTCCTTAATTTTTTGCAAAAGGAAAACAACGTAAATCAAACCTTTCGGTTCAACATACGTTGTTAATGGTGCCGCTGACCGGACTTGAACCGGCACGAACTCTCGTTTGAGGGATTTTAAGGCAGGTGTGCTGTGAAATTCACAAAAACAAAAATTTTTCAAAAAGTGCGAAAACGGGGCAATTTTGCACGAAAAACCTATTAAAATGCCCCAAAATTGAAATTTTTATAAAGATGTAACTTTTGCTCTTTTTCTTGTACTTTTGATAACTTCCCAGATTTTCCCAACGTTTCCGCCGTTTTAGGCTTTTGCGTGAAAACCGTGAATCCCTTGAAAAACCTGACGAAAATCAGGCTTTTCATAGCATTGGGAACTTTTTGGGAACTTCACAAAATCCTTTGCGTCTAAAAAACGGAAGGATTTTTTCGTGTAACGTATTTTTCGTGTTTTTACACACTTCCCAAAAAATTCATAACGGAATAATTGATGTTTAAGACGCGGTTATTATAATTGCGTCTTTGCTGTAAAAAAAAGGGATTGCGTTTGCAATCCCGAAAAAATTATAATTCAAGGCTGTTTTCTTTGAGAAGAAAATCTAAAACGTTCATAATAACATAACCTTTTTCATTTCTCCAAAGTTTTGTCCTGTCTTGCGTAATAATGATTTTTTTAAACGAGTCGTCTATACGGTCAAGTGACGCTTGCTCTTGTGCCATTTTTTCGGCACTAGGAATAGAGAAGGCAGATTGAATGTAATAGCGTTGATTACCTTTGTTGCATACAAAATCTACTTCCAAATGTTTGGTTTCGCGTTTATCGTTCTCAGTTCTAACAACGTGCTCTATTATGCCAACGTCAACGTTAAAACCACGCATAACAAGTTCGTTATAAATTATGTTTTCCATGATATGGGTTTGTTCTTGTTGACGGAAATTAATCCTTGCGTTACGAAGTCCAATATCGCTGAAATAATACTTAAACGGCGAGTTAATATATTTCCTACCTTTAATATCATATCTTGCAGTTTTCCGTATTAAGAAGGAATCTAAGAGATATTCAATATAAGTGGATACGGTTTTATCGCTTACGTTCATGCCGTTAGAGACAAAAGTTTTTGCAATTTTGGTAGGATTATTTAACGAACCGATAGAGGAGGCTAAAACATCTATCAAGGTGTCAATTGCGACGTCGCCACGTAGACGGTTTTTTTCGATAATATCTTTGATATAAGTGTTCTTAAATAAATTGTTGAGATATTCGGCTTTTTCTTCGTCGGTTTCCATAGTCAAAAGCATAGGCATACCGCCGTAGGTAGAGTATTCGTCCCAAGCGTCGTATTTATCGCCGTGTTTGTAGGCGGCATAAAACTCCGCGAAAGAAAGGGGATTGACGTGAACAACGTCGCCCCGACCACGGAATTCGGTTGCTATATCCGACGATAAAAATTTGGAATTGCTACCCGTAATATATACGTCAACGTTTTTTAACCGAAGTAAACCGTTTAAAATTCCGTAAAGGCGCATAGGTTCTTTTGACTTTATTTCTTTATCGGAAATGGCGAACTGTACTTCGTCTAAAAGGAAATAAAAATTATCGGTTTCATTGGCTATTTTAGAGTATAAAAAAGCCGAAAGTTTATCGGGATTACGATATTCTCGATTGCGGTCATCGTCAAGAGCAAGTTTAATAATTTGCTCTTGTTTAACGCCTTCGCCAAGTAGATAATCATAGTAAAGGTTGTTAAGAAGATAGCTTTTGCCTGAGCGACGAAGCCCCGTTATAATTTTTATACTACCGTTATTTTTTTTGCGAATAAGCTTATTGAGATATAAATCACGCTTGATAACTAATTCGTTCATAAAAAGCTCCTTATTTCGGGTACTTTGGTTTTGTCAACTTTTTCCGTAATAAGTATACTATATTTTAGCGAACGTGTCAAGAAAAATTTGGTGCATATTACGAAAAAAATGAACTTGTCAACGTTTCCCGTAATAATATTGACGAAAATTTTTCGTGTATTTACACACTTCCCAAAGAAACGACGGAGAAATTAAAGGTATTTAGGACGTGGTTTTTAACTGTATCTGTTATTTGTATATAGCAGTTAAAAAAATAGTGTAAAAATAAATTTTTAAGAAAAATATTGTGTGGCAAGAATATATTTAAGAAAATATGTCAAATATAACATAAAAACAATTGCTAAAACCGATATTTTATTGTATAATTAATATGCAAGGGAAATAAAATTCTAAATAGGAGCGCTATTATGAGTGATTTTCAAAGTTATCTTGATAAAGCATTAAAGAACTTGGATGTAAATGCTACAAAAAAAGAAGACGATTCTTTACAAATGATTGACTATGATATAGCAAAAGAAATTAGTGAATTGCTGGTATCTGTAAGAAAAGAGCTTAATATATCGCAGAAACAGTTATCCCAAAAAACAGGTATACCGCAAGCAAACATAAGTAAAATAGAAAACGGAAAATATTTGCCAAGCTTATTGGTATTAAAAAGATTATGTGACGGGCTTGGCAAAAAGTTGGTGGTAGATTTTGTTGATTTCGAAGAGAACTTGGAGGATTAATATGTCAAAATATTTAAAAGATTTATTTATCGGACAATATAGGGGAATTAAAAATTTAGAGTTAAAGGCATTGAATTGTGTCAATGTTATTGTCGGCGATAACAATTCGGGTAAATCGTCTATATTAGAATCCATTTATTTATTGCGTGCACCTTTTAGCTTTGATAATGTTTTACGTACGGCAAGAATGAGAGATGTCGGCGTTTTTACTGGTCCGAATCTTTATACAAATTTTTTAAGTATTTTTCCTAAAAACAATGAAATTCAGAAGATTTATATTCAATCCATCGGAGACGCTGGGGAGATTTCTTTAGAAATTGAAGGGGAAGAAAAATCGGTGTTGATAGAAGAAAAAGACGTGCAAATTTATCCGTCTTTTGTTAGATCGGGTTATACGAAAAGATTGCTTGGTCAAGAAGCGTCTGCATTTGTGGGTAGAATGTTTTCTTCTATTAATTCGAAAAGTAAAGAAACGGATATTAGACTTACAAATTATAGCAGATATTCGCTTTCAAGAAATAATCGAGATATGATTATAAATATTGATTATTTATCGCCAATTTCTCATATTACGGAGAATGCGTTTAATAATATTGTCAAAAATGATACGTATAAAGATATTTGCATTCAATTAATACGCTTGTTTGATAGAGATATTGAGGATTTGGTATATATCAAGGATGATAATTCTTCCCGAGCTGTAGAATACGTTAGAAGTAAGAAAAAAGGATTAATGCCGTTAGCTACCTATGGTGACGGTATTAAAAAAGTTTTGTCTTTAGCAAACGGGATAATAAAAGCGCAAGGTGGCGTTTTATTAATTGATGAAATTGACACCTCTATTCATTATAAGTACTATGGTGAGATTTTTAATTTTTTAATAAAAGCTGCGATGAAATGGGATGTTCAAATTTTTATCACTACGCACAGTTTAGAAGCTATAGATGAGATTTTAAACACACAAAATTATAACGGAAAAATTGATGAAAGGCACGATTTAATAAATGTAATCACCTTAAAGAAAGACGTTGAAGGTGATTTAAAGGTGCGCTCTATGAAAGGTTCTGAAGTTTATAGGAACAGAGAACTTTTCGGCTTTGAGGTGCGTTCATGATAAGAATTATTTTGTGCGAAGGGGAAACGGACGCAACATTATTGGGTTTATATTTAGAAAAAACAACGTCTTGGAGATATAATACTGAACGCAAACCGAAATTAAAAATGAATATTCCGCAAACTGTTCCGCTTAGCAATAAAAAATCATTCAACTATATTAAAGATAATGAAGACCTTCTTATTTGTGCTGTTGGTGGAAAAGATAATTTTGGTGGATTTTTTACGGAATATATATATCCAATGATTGAAACAGCACATCTTGGAGAAACAGATTTCCGCATTGCATTGATGACTGACGCTGATGAGCAAACGGTTCATGCCATAGAAACAGATATTTTGGAGCAATTGTCGCCCAATATAAAAAGTATAAAAAATAACACTTGGAAGAAGAATATTTTATCAAACAAGTATCAAGAAAAGGCGAATGTTAATTTTTTATTAACGGTGATTCCGCAAGAAGGCGCAGGGGCGTTAGAAACGGTTCTTTTAAGTGCATTGGCTGAAAAAGATGACGGCACATACATAGTAGAAGAAAGTGAAAATTTTATTGATGAATTAGAACCTGTATCTTATTTGTCAACAGATAGATTAAAATTAAAATCTAAATTAGGAGTGGCCTTGTCTGTTTTTTATCCCGACAAAGTCTTTTCTCAATTTGATGAGCAGCTTCAAATCGTTGACTGGGGAAAGTCAAAAGAGCTTGCAAAATGTTTAAGCGAAATCATAAAAATCTAAGTTAAAGGATAATTAAATTATTCGTATTTAGGACGCAGTTTGCAAAGCTGCGTCTTTAATATAGTACAAAGCAGGTAAGAGTAGTCGTATTCATTTGAATTTGGCGTTAGATATGGTAAAGTATACCTGATTTATTCCTTTTTCTTGAAAAAGCAACTACCAATCTATTATTCAAGGTCGGGAAAAGTGTAAAAGTGATATAAACATTCTCGTATTATATTGCAACGGGTAAAATGGATATAAGGAGTTTTTGCCTATTCGTAAGCGCGCTCCAAAAAAGAAAGGGGACTAACATATAGGAGGGTAGACAGATTTCTACATTTCGTGTTGAGATGTGTCTATAAAAAAATATGAAATAATTGCATAATAGAAAAGAGGATTCTACTAAATTTTAGGCGCAACCTTTTTTACATTATATGCGAAAAATCTTTACTTTTTATTTAAAATATGCTATAATAAGTAAAGATTTAGGAGCAAAATATGATTTCTTACGATAATTTAGTAAAGATTTTGAAAGAAAACGGCTTGAAGAAGTCTGATTTGACAAAGGTGCTTGGTATTTCATCGCGTACGGTTGCCAAGATTAGCAAAGGCGAAAAAATTGCCGACAACGTGTTGCGGAAAATTTCGGAATATTTCGCTTGTCGTGTGGAAGATTTGTGTCGAGAAGTTTGTGATAATCCCGTTTTACAGATCTTGCGCGAAGAAATGGAAGCGAAACTTTCGGGCGGTCTTTACCACGAAACGCAAGTGCGTTTGACGTATAATTCCAACCGCATCGAGGGGAGCAAGCTTTCCGAAGAC
>JAZUSI010000088.1:0-18088 GCA_045606665.1 Christensenellaceae bacterium | reverse complement strand
ACAATTTGGGTGGTACCGCGGTGATTTATCGTCCCTAACTGTTTTAGTTAGGGGCTTTTTTAATTTAAACGACTAATTTTAGGAGAGGTATTATGAAAAAGATTTATGTTTCTGATCTTACACTATGTGCAGTTGAAAAAGAAAACTTTTCTTTAAGTTTTAGGGAAAAGCTCGCCATTGCAGAAAATCTTGATTCTGCAGGGGTGGACGCTGTTGAATTACCTATACTAAAAAACAATAAAGAAAGTGAAATTATATATAGAACTATTGCTGAAAGTTTGCAAAATGCAATGGTCAAAATTCCTGTTGGAAACGATTTGAATAACCTTGATTTTGTTGCAAAGTGTGTTGCAAAGGCAAAAAGTCCTTGTTTACAAGTAGTAATGCCATTATCTACAGCACTCATGGAATACATATATCACATTAAAGCACCTGTAATGCTTGAAAAAATTACAGAGCTCGTAAAAAATGCAGTTTCAGTGTGTGAAACAGTTGAATTTGTTGGTCTTGATGCTTTTAGAGCAGATAGGGAGTTTTTGCTTTCGTGTGTAAAGGTTGCAACTGAGAATGGTGCAAAAGCCATTACTATTTGTGATGATGAAGGCATTGCTTTGCCACAAGACTATTTTGAAATCGTAAAGGATGTTAAATCAGTATCTAACGCTAAGATTTACGTTCAACCATCAAATAAATTGTCTTTTGCAGGCGCATGTGCTATTGAAGCATTAAAGGCAGGGGCTGATGGTGTTAAAACTTCTGTTTATGGCGAATACCTTTCTGTTGCTTTGTTCTCTGATATTATTCGTGCTAAAAAACACGTTTTGGATAGCGATTGTGCTGTTGATATAACTAACGTTCACAGCATCGTTGACGTAATTAACGGAATTACAGCAGATAAAGAAGAAAATCAACAAGTTGTTAACAAGGGCGCTTTCGATTCAAAAACGACCATTAAACAAATTGCTGAAATTGTAAAACAATTAGGCTATGAACTTTCTGATAGTGATATAGGCAAGGTTTATGAAGAATTTAAAAGACTTATCTCTAAAAAAGAAAGCATTGATAATAAGGAATTAGAAGCCGTCATTGCAAGTACGGCAATGCAAGTTCCATCAACATATCATTTGGTAAATTACGTTGTAAATAGTGGAAACATTATTCCGGCAACTGCAAACGTAACGCTTGAAAAAGACGGGGAGAAGATTACGGGCGTTTCCACGGGAGATGGTCCTATTGATGCTGCTTTCCATGCAATTGAACAAGTTGTTGGACATCACTATGAATTAGACGATTTCCAAGTTCACGCAGTTACAAAGGGCAGGGGCGCAGTAGGTTCATCAATTATACGTTTACGTGCAAATGGAAAGTTGTATCCAGGCAACGGCGTTTCAACTGACATTGTAGGTGCTTGTATTCGTGCGTATATTAACGCATTGAACAAAATTGTGTACGAGGAAAACTAATATGAAATTTTCCTTTTCTGATAAATATTTTAATAGCACGAGTTTTGTTGACTTGTGCAATATTGCGCAAAATTACGGCTTTGACGGAATAGAAATCAGCGATGCTACTAAAGAAAAAGAAAGCCACGCAGATAGTATTTTTCGTTCATCGATAACTGCTGATGCAAAGAGAAAATTGGTAAACAGGCGCATTTCAATTCCTGTTGTTTGTTGTCCTGAAAAAATTACTGATAAAGCAATCAGCCAAACTTTAATAGACTGCATAGATCACTGTTTAGTTGCCAACGTTAACGGCGTTGTGATTCAAATTAAAGAATACAAGAAAATAGAAAACTTGAAAAAAGTTATGTTGCCAGCAATTAAAAAGGCTGAGAGCAGTGGCGTTAACATCTTGATTGAAACTTGTGGCGAGCTAGCAAATACTCAAAAAGTTTTAGATGTTGTAAATGAGTTTGGCTCGGCATCAATAAAAGTGTGCTGGAATATAAGGGAAACCTTTTTTACTGCTAACGAACTTGCAGACAAAACTATTCAAACATTAGGTGCATATATCAATTACGTTAGACTTGGCGACAAAAAAGACGGCAAAAACACCTTAATCGGTGAAGGGGAACTTCCCGTTCAAGATTTTATGAACGCATTGCGCTCTCTTAACTACGATGGATTTATAGGCGTTATGGACTGTGATGAAACCGATTCTGCAGATATTCTTTTAACCCATTTTATGAGTTATATGAGTTCAAAATCGGTTGAAAAGAAACAAAAAGAATTATATTATAACCGTTCAAAAACAGGTACGCATCCTTGGAAGAAATTTGACGTTCTGGACGTTACTTTTTCAGACGTGCTTGACACGATGGTTGAATATTATCCAGACCAATATGCCTTCAAATATACTACTCTCGACTACACGAGAACTTACAAAGAGTTTAGAGACGACGTTGATAAGGTTGCAGCAGCGCTTATATCTTTGGGGGTTGAAGCTGGTCATCACGTTGCAATTTGGGCAACCAATATCCCACAATGGTTTATAACTTTCTGGGCAACGGTTAAAATCGGTGCAGTTTTAGTAACGGTAAATACTGCTTATAAAATTCACGAAGCTGAATATCTTTTAAGACAATCTGACACGCATACATTAGTTATGATCGACAGTTGTAAAGATTCAAACTATAAAGAAATTATAGAAGAACTTTGCCCAGAATTAAAAAATACTGTAAAAGGTCAACCACTTTATTCTAAGACATTGCCTTTCTTAAGAAACGTTATTACAGTTGGATTTGATATGGAGGGCTGTTTAGAATGGAATGATTTCGTTGCTCGTTCAAAAAACATTCCACAAGAAGAAGTTAGAAGAAGGGCATCAAACGTAAAAGTTGACGACGTTTGCAATATGCAATATACTTCAGGAACAACAGGCTTCCCAAAAGGAGTTATGCTAACGCATAGAAACATTGTTAACAACGGCAAGATTATTGGCGACAGAATGGATACGTCAACTGCTGATAGAATGATGATTCAAGTTCCTATGTTCCACTGTTTCGGTATGGTACTTTCAATGACTAATATGATGACTCATGGTGGAACACTTTGTCCTATGCCATATTTTTCACCAAAGTCGTCACTTGCTTGTATCAACGATGAAAAGATAACCTGCTTTAATGGTGTGCCAACTATGTTTATAGCAATGTTTGCTCATTCTGACTTTAAGAAGACTGACTTTTCTCATATGAGAACAGGTATTATGGCTGGCGCAAACTGCCCACCAGACCTTATGAGAAAGGCCGCAAAAGAAATGAATATGACTGAGATCATAAGCGTTTATGGTCAAACTGAGGCATCACCTGGTTGTACGATGGGTGAAGTCAACGAAGATATAGAGCACAGAGTTGAAACGGTCGGCAGTGCTTTCCCTGGGGTTGAGTGTAAGATTATTAATCCGGAAACAGGTGAAGAAGTTCCAGATGGAGAAAACGGCGAGTTCGTTGCACGTGGCTATAACATAATGAAAGGTTATTACAAAATGCCAAAAGCAACCGAACAAACTATTGATAAGGAAGGCTGGTTACATAGTGGCGACATTTGTTGTAGAACGCCTGACGGATATTACAAGGTTACAGGAAGATTAAAGGATATGATTATTCGTGGTGGCGAAAACTTATATCCAAGGGAAATTGAAGAATTTTATCTCACGCACGACAAGGTTAGTGACGTTCAAGTTGTTGGAGTGCCAGACGAAAGATATGGCGAAGAAGCTTGTGCTTATATAATCATAAAGAAAGGTTTGTCTTCAACCGAAGAAGAAATGCGCGAGTATGGTAATTCACATATGGCAAAGCATAAAGTTCCAAGATACTTTATTTTTGTAAAAGAATTTCCAATGAATGCTGCAGGTAAGATATTAAAGTATAAAATGCGTGAAGATGCAATTGAAAAAATAAAAGAAAAAAACTAATTAGAGGTAAAATTATGCAAGAAATTAAGATTGAAAAAGCAAAGACACTTAAGCAAAAACCTGATTTTTCTAAACTCGGTTTTGGTCAGTATTTTACCGACCATATGTTTATGATGGAATATACCGAAGGTGAAGGTTGGCAAAACCCAAGAATAGTTCCTTTTGCACCTATTCCTATTCATCCTGCATCAACCGTTTTACACTATGGTGCAGAAATTTTTGAAGGTATGAAAGCTTATAAGACTGCTGATGGTTATCAAATGTTTAGACCACTTGAAAATATTAGAAGAATGGACGATTCTGCAGAAAGATTATGCTTGCCTACACTTCCAGAAGAATTTACATTAAAAGCTTTAACCGAACTTATCAACCTAGACTATAGTTGGATTCCAGACCAAGAAGGAACTTCACTCTATATCCGTCCATTTATGTATGGTAACGATGAAACTCTTGGTGTTCACGCCGTTCATCACGCAACTTTCGTGGTAATATTATCACCTGTTGGCGCTTACTATGCAGAAGGACTTAATCCTGTTAAGATTTCTATCGAGAGCGAAGACGTTAGAGCTGTTCGTGGTGGTACGGGTTACGCTAAATGTGGTGGTAACTACGCTGCAAGTATGAGAGCAGGTAAAAGGGCTGCCGCTAAAGGTTTCTCACAAGTACTTTGGCTTGACGGTGTTGAAAGAAAATATATTGAAGAAGTGGGCGCAATGAACGTTATGTTCAAAATCAACGGCGAAATCGTTACTCCAATGTTAACGGGTTCAGTTCTTCCAGGTATCACGAGAAAATCTTGTCTTGAAATCTTGAAAGAATGGGGATATAAGGTTAGTGAAAGACTAATCTCAGTTGACGAACTTATTGGCGCAGCTGAAGATGGAACGCTTGAAGAAGCATGGGGAACTGGTACTGCTGCCGTTATTTCACCAATCGGACATCTTGTTTATAAAGATATTGACCACGTTGTTGCTGGAGATAGAATCGGAGAACTTGCTCAAAGACTTTACGATGAATTGACCGGTATTCAATGGGGCAAGGTTGAAGATAAACGCAATTGGTGTTACAAGGTTAAAATGTAATGTTTGATAAAAGAGTAACTATTTTTATGGGGCATTACGGAAGTGGCAAAACCAACGTTTCAGTAAACTATGCGATTGCACTTGCCAAAAAAGGAAACCCTGTAAGTATTTATGATTTAGATATTGTAAATCCATATTTTAGAACTGTTGACGCATTAAAAACTCTGAATAATGCAGGGGTTGAACTTGTAGTTTCGCCTTTTGCAGAAACTAACGTAGATATACCAGCAATGAACCCTCAATCATATAAAATGATTGACGATAAATCAAGGTATGCTGTTGCAGACATCGGTGGCGATGATAGAGGAGCGTTTGCTCTCGGTAGATTTTATCAAAAGATAATGGAAGAAAATAATTACGATGCGCTATTCGTAGTAAATAATTTTCGCCCCGAAACCAGAGATATTGACGGTGCGTTAGAAATTAAACAACAAATTGAATATAGTGCTAAGATTAAGTTTACTGGAATAGTTACCAACGCTAATCTTGGAAACGAAACGACCATTGATACGATTTTAAGTGGTGTAAATTTTACAAAAGAATTATCAAAAGTAACAGGACTTCCTGTAAAATTCACGGCAGTGAAAAAAGAATTTACAAGCGCAAAAGAAATACAACAAATAAAAGACATATTACCAATTGAACCAATAAAGTATGGCAATTGGATATAAAGGAGAAAATATGGCAAAAGTAAGTTTTGATGAAGAAAGATGCAAAGGCTGTGGTCTTTGCGAAATAGTTTGTCCAAAGCAAATTATCGCTCTTTCAAAAGAAAAAATTAATGCAAAAGGTTATCACCCTGCACAAATAACAGACCAAGACAAATGTATCGGTTGTGCGTTTTGCGCAACAATGTGTCCTGACACTGTTATTAGGGTTGAAAAGTAGAGGTGTATTATGGCAGAAAAAGTATTAATGAAAGGTAATGAAGCATTGGCAGAAGCCGCAATAATGGCTGGATGCAAATATTATTTTGGTTATCCTATCACGCCACAAACCGAAGTTGCTGCGTATATGAGTAAGCGTATGCCAAAAGTTGGTGGAACGTTCTTGCAAGCAGAATCGGAAGTTGCAGCGATAAATATGGTTATCGGTGTATCTGCATGTGGCAAAAGAGTTATGACAAGTAGTTCAAGCCCAGGAATTTCACTTAAGAGTGAAGGTATTTCATACCTTGCTGGTTGTGACCTTCCTGCACTTATCGTAAACGTTCAAAGGGGTGGTCCAGGTCTCGGTGGTATTCAACCATCTCAATCTGACTATTTCCAAGCATTAAAAGGTGGTGGACACGGCGACTATAAACTCATCGTTTTAGCTCCTGCATCAATTCAAGAAATGGTTGACTTAACGTTTAAGGGCTTTGACCTTGCTGATAAATATAGAATGCAAACTATGATTTTGGCAGACGGAACTATGGGACAAATGATGGAACCAGTGAGTCTTGAACTTGGCGAAGTTAAAGAATACGATAAGCCTTGGGCAACGACGGGAACGGGCACTCACGAAGGCAGAAATGTTGTTAACTCATTGTCTTTAAGTCCTGCACAACTCGAAGAATGGAACATTTCAAGATACGAAAGATATAAAATCGTTGAAAGAGACGAAGTTATGTATGAAGAGTTTATGATGGACGATGCTGATATTTGTATCGTTGCGTTTGGTATTGCAGCGCGTGTGTGCAAAAATGCAATTATCTCTGCAAGGGAAAAGGGTATTAAAGTTGGTATGCTTAGACCTATCACACTTTGGCCATTCCCAAAAGACGCTTTAAATAAGGCTGCAGGTAAAGTTAAGTCTTTCTTATCAGTAGAACTCAATATGGGACAAATGGTTGATGACGTTAAACTTGCCATCAACTGTCAAAAACCTGTATATTTCTATGGAAGAACGGGTGGCGTTATTATGACACCAGACGAAGTGCTTAACAAGATAGAAGAAATCGAAAAAGGAGAGGCAAAACAATGGTAGTATTTGAAAAAACCAAAGGTTTAACAGATAATCAACTTCACTATTGCCCAGGCTGTACGCACGGTATTATTCACCGCTTGGTTGCAGAAGCATTAGAAGAACTTGGAGTTACTAATAGAACGATTGGCGTTGCATCAGTAGGTTGTTCTGTTTTCTCATATAACTATTTCAACTGCGATATGATACAAGCCGCACACGGCAGAGCACCAGCAGTTGCAACGGGCGCAAAAAGGGCAAACCCAAATAATATCGTGTTCACTTATCAAGGCGATGGCGACCTTGCTGCTATAGGAACTGCTGAAACAGTTCACTCAGCTGCAAGAAATGAAAATATAACCGTTATTTTCGTTAATAACGCTATTTACGGAATGACAGGTGGTCAAATGGCTCCTACAACGCTTCCAAATCAAGTTACGCAAACTTCACCTTATGGTAGAGACGTAACAGTTGTTGGTTACCCTGTAAAAGTATGTGAAATGCTTTCACAAGTTGATGGCGCATCATATCTTGAAAGAGTAGCAGTTAACAATATTAAAAACATTAAAAATGCTAAAAAAGCAATCTTGCATGCGTTTAAGAACCAAATGGAAGGCAAAGGATTCTCACTTATTGAAGTATTATCAACTTGCCCAACAAACTGGGGCTTGTCACCAAAAGATTCGTTAAAGTGGCTTGAAGACAATATGGGACCTCATTATCCACTCGGCGTTTTCAAAGACAAATATAAGGAGGAAAAGTAATATGAAAACTTCAAAAATCCTTATTGCAGGCTTTGGTGGACAAGGTATTTTGTTCTCTGGTAAAGCATTGGCTTTCACGGGACTTAAAGCTGGTATGGAAGTAAGTTGGCTCCCATCATACGGCCCAGAAATGCGTGGTGGCACGGCTAACTGTAGCGTAACTTTAAGTGGTGCTCCAATCGGTTCTCCAATCGTTGATAAACCTGATATCTTAATTGCAATGAACTTGCCATCTTTAGAAAAATATTTGTTTGAAACTGAAAAGGATGGCTATATAATTTACGATAGTTCTTTAATAAACAAACAAGTTGAAAGAGCAGACGTTTCAATTTTTGCAATTCCTGCAACCAAACTTGCAAGTGACAATGGCTTAACAGGTCTTGCTAATATGATTATTATGGGCAAAGCAATTAAAGAAACAGGCGTTTTGACACTAGAACAAATTAAGAACAGTTTAACGCAAATGGTTCCAGCAAAGAAAGCAGAACTTTTGGAAAAGAATATTAAAGCGATAGAATTAGGCTATAATTTCTAATAAAAGTATTTAAAACTAAAAGATGATAACAAAATGTTATCATCTTTTTTTGTTTATTTTTTATTTATTTTCCTAAATTCTTTAGGGGTTATTCCTTTTTCTTTTTTAAATACGTTGCAAAAATAATTTGTACTGCTAAAACCTGCACGATATGAAATTTCGGATATGTTTAAATCGGTGTCTCTCATTAATTCTTGTGCCAGTGAGAGTCGGCTAAACAATATGTATTTCATAACCGAAAGCCCTATATAACGCTTAAATTCTCTGCAAAAATGGTATTTGCTTATAAAAACGTGCGAACAGAGTTCTTCGATGGAAAGATTTTCTGTAATATGTTCATTTATGTACAAAATTGTGCGTGTAATAAAATGGTTGTTCTTAACGTTAGTAGGGGCGCTTGATTTAGATTCGATAAAAAAACTTATCAATCTTGTTATAACACTTAACAATAAAGAATTGTTTGTGCTTTTGTTTTCTTCGTATTCGTTAAGTTCTAAAAAAAGGTCTTTTGCACGTGTAAAATCTTTATCATTAAGGTTTATTGCCACAAAAGAAGATAAAAGAAATTCTTTTGCTAATTTTCCACTCTTGTCAATAAGATTTAATATGTTTGCAAAATTATCTAACGACAAAAAGAGTTTACTTCTTGAATAATCATCAAAGTTTTCAGGCATTGTATAATGTTGCTTGTCTGCATTTACAAAGATAAGAGTGCTTTTTGAAAAATGATAAACGTTTTCGTGAAAAACTGCACTTCCGTTTCCTTTGTTTATCAACATAAACATAATTTTGTTGTTGAGTGAGTGCCACGTTTTATACATTTCATCTCTGCCTATTTGATTGTATAATAAAGAATAGTTCACCTTGCATAACTCCTTTTTATTGATTATTAAATTATAACATAATAAAAACCAAAAAGCAACCACAATTAACTTTATGGCAATATTTATATTTTTTAATAATAAAAATTATGATATAATTAAGAAAAATAAAAATAGGAGTTATTTATATGATTAAAGACTTAAAACAAACATATAGTGGAATTTTTCCAGCATTGCTAACCCCATTTGACAAAAATGGAAACGTTAATCATAACGTTTTAAAACAGTTGATTAAAATGAATATCGATAAAGGTGTTAAAGGTTTTTACGTGTGTGGAAGCACTGGCGAAGCCTTTTCATTGAACGAACAAGAAAGAAAAGAAATAATGACAACCGTAAAAGAATATGCACCAGATTGTACTTTAATTGCACACGTAGGTGCATTAGATGAAAGACAAGCAATATCACTTTCAAAGCACGCAAAAGAATTAGAGTATGATGCAATTTCTTCAGTCACACCATTTTACTATAAATATACCTTTGATGAAATTAAAGAATATTATTTTAGGGTTATGGATAGTGCAGAAATGCCTATGTTGGTTTATTATATACCTGCATTTTCTGGTGTAAATATGGGTACGGAACAGTTGGGTGATTTCTTAAATAGACAAGAAATAATCGGCGTTAAGTTTACTTCTAACGACTTTTTCACTATGGAAAGATTAAGAAATTCATATAAAGATAAAATTGTTTATAATGGTTATGACGAAATGATACTTTCAGGGCTTATTATGGGTGCTGATGGTGGTATAGGCAGTACTTATAACTTTATGGCAGAAAAGTTTGTTGATATATATAACCTTTTCAAAGAAAACAATATTAAAGAAGCGCAAAAAGTTCAAGAAAAAGCAAATGAAATTATCAGTATTCTTTGTAAAGTTGGGGTTATGCAAGGCGAAAAAGAAATATTGTGCCAAATGGGCTTAGATTTTGGTCATTGCAGAACACCATTTAAGCAATTAAGCGATGAACAAAAACTTTTAATTAAAAATGAAATAATGAGTGTTTTATAAGGAGAAGTATGATTCTTTCAATAGGTGAAATTCTTGCCGATATGGTTGGAAACACGGACAGTGGAATGTTAAATTTTAAGGCATTTTGTGGTGGCGCGCCATTTAACGTTGCAGTAAACGCTAAAAATGCAGGTGCAAAAGTTGGATTTATCGGTAGGGTTGGAAAGGACGTTATCGGTAGATTTGTTGTAGAAGAAGCAAAAAAAGCAAATTTAGACTATTTGGATATTCAAACTGATAGTGAAAGAAACACTACTATTGCCTTCGTATCATTAAAAGACGGTGAAAGGGATTTTGCTTTCAATCGTCACGATACGGCTGACTTTAACATTGATTTAGAAGAAATAGACTTTTCAAAATATAAAGATTTAAAAATTATCCATTTAGGTTCGCTTATGCTTTCGGAAGGTGCGGGGAAAATTTTTGCTGAAAAAGTCGCTAATAAAACAAAACAGATGGGCGCAAAATTATCCTTTGATATGAATTTTAGAATGGATACTTATAAAGATTTTGAAGATGCAAAAAAGGCTTATAAGCCTTACGTTGAGTGTGCGGATATTATAAAATTTTCAGACGATGAGTTGGTTCTTTACACCGGTATTGAAGGTGTTAAAACTGCGATAGAAAGCATTTATCAACAAAATCAATTATTTGTTCTTACGCTAGGTAATAAAGGTAGTATGTACTATTACAACGGACAAAGTGCTATCGTGCCAACAGAAAAGGTTAAACCTATTGATACAACTGGTGCTGGAGATGCATTTTTTGGAACTTTGCTTGCGGAATTAGAAGACAAAGATTATACTGAAGAAAACTTGAAGTCAGCATTGATAAAAGCAAATAAAGCAGGGGCTGAAACAACGCAGTTTTTGGGAGCGATAAAATTATGAGAGATATAGAAAAAATAATAAAAGAGCCTATATTTTTTGAAAGAAACAGAGTTTATAGGATTTATAAAGGTGGCAAGACTTATAAAGAGTATTTTAACGATGGCTTTGATGACGGGCAAGATAATTTCTTCCCAGAAGAGTGGATTGCAAGCAAAGTAAAAGCAATAAATCCAAAATACTTTGGTGAGAGAGATGGTGTTTCTGTTGTTAAAGGGACTAAGTTGTTTTTCGATGACCTTTTAAGTAAGTATTCAGATATTCTTTTGGGAAATAGAAAATATGATTGTCTAGTAAAACTTTTAGATAGTTCTGTAAGATTACCTTTTCAAGTTCATCCAACTAAAGAGTTTTCAAAAAAGAATTTCAATAGCGAATATGGAAAAACTGAAGCGTGGCTAGTTGTTGCAAAAAGACCAAACGCTAAATTGTATTTCGGATTTAAAGATAAAATAACTAAAGAGCAATTATTTGAACTTGAAGAAAGAAGTGAAGTTGAAAAAGACATAATGGGTGGTCTTTTAGCAAGTGTTGATGTAAACGTTGGGGATATATGGCTTATTAAAGCGGGTTTAATTCACGCAATAGGAGCAGGCTGTACGATTGTTGAAGTTCAAGAACCAACAGATTTTACAATTCAGCCAGAAAGATGGTGCAATGATTATCATATATCTTATGAAGAAGAATATATTGGCTTAGATAAAGATACTGCTTTAGATGCAATAAATTATGATATATATGGAGAAAGTGCGAAGGCTTATGCAAAAGTAGTTCCAACTATAGAAATTGATACACCGACTTATAAAAAAGAAGTTCTTATCAGCTATAATGACACGCCTTGTTTTGCAGAAAATCGACATACGATCAAAGATGGTGGAAGTTTTGTTATGAATTATGCACCAAGCGTATATCTATGCGTTGATGGTGAGGCTGTTATTGTTGGAAATAATTATAAAAAGGAAATAAAAAAAGGCGATTACTTTTTCTTGCCATATATTGCTGAAGGGAAATTTAGTGTTCAAACAAAAGGTAAAGCAACTTTAATTGAGTGTCTTCCAAGTAAACAATAAATAAAAAGGTCGATAACATTTCTTGTTGTCGACCTTTTATTGCTTTTATATGTGTCATTTTTTACCTTTAAATGCATATATTGAAATAGAAAGCCAAATAAGGAGGAGAATATGTCGTTTTTCTGTAATTTTCAATCTGATAAATGTCCAGGGCAAATAAATGGCAATCCGTTAAACGGCTTATGTGAAAAGGTATGCTTGCAAGTAAAAAAAGTGTTTGATGCGTGTATGCAACAAACTCAGTTGACAGATATAGTTTTAAACATAACCAATTTAACACCTGCTAATCCTACATATCCATTGACGTTTATAAGTGCAAAAAGCACAACTTCTAGAGGAACGATAAGTAATTTGCTTATTGACCCACTTGATGAAAGACCAAATTGTGCAAGGGTTAGGGCAGACGTGACGATACCAGTGTCCGTTGCATATACCGATGCAAATAACGTGGAAGGAATTGCAACTGCAACGCTTACTATAACAAAAGACGTGATATTAAATATTCCATCGGCATCAATTATGCCGTATGACGTTGAGGCAGTTGTTTCACTCGTTTCAACGCAAGGAACATACGCTGACTTAAATCAATTTATCGTTGATGCTTGCGTGTCAATCATTATAAAAATAGTTATGGAAGTTGAACTTTTAGTTCCGTCTTATGGATATGCAGCAATCCCACCTTGCCAAGAATATACGCAAGAGGTTTGTGCAGGATTTTTTGAACTTCCTATGTATCCTGAATAATATAATCTATATAGGCATTTTTAAGCGTGGGGAAACTCACGCTTATTTTTGCGTTTTCTTATTTATTTAGTTGCTATATGAAATTTTTTGTGATAAAATTTGATTATGAAAATATTTGCGATAAGCGATTTGCACATGTCAACCAATACCAATAAACCAATGGATATTTTTGGTGGGAATTGGGTTGGCTATTTAGAGAGGATTTTTGAAGATTGGAAAGAAAAAGTTTCAGATAATGACTTGGTACTAATCGGTGGCGATATCAGTTGGGCTATGGATATAAACGAAGCCAAAATTGATATTGAAACTTTGTCTTCTCTTAAAGGAAAAAAGATTTTAATAAAAGGTAATCACGATTATTGGTGGAGTGGAATAGGAAAGGTTAGGGATATCTTGCCTGAGAACTTTTATGCGCTTCAAAACGACAGTATTAGATTTGATGGCGTTGTAATTTGTGGTTCACGTTGTTGGAGTGTTCCAGGTTCGCCTGATTTTAAGGAGCAGGACCAAAAGATATATAATAGGGAAATTGAAAGATTAAAATTATCCTTAAAAAGTGCAAAAAAAATTCAACAAGAAGGGGACAAGCTCATTGCATTAGTGCATTTCCCACCATTTAACGTTCATAGAGAAAGCAATGCTTTTACCGAAATTTTTAAGGAGTTCGGTGTAGATAGTGTTATTTACGGGCATTTGCACGGAAAAAACGTTCGTTCAGACAGACTCGTTGTAAAGGACGGAATTAAATATTATTTAACTTCATGTGACCAAACTGATAATAAATTAACGGAGGTAATATTATGACAGAACTTAACGAACAATTATCTTTTAAGCAAAAAGCAAAGAAATACCTAAAAGAATTGCCAACAAGATACTTTATAACGGCATTTTCTGGTATGGCACAAGGCTTATTTGTAACGCTTATTGCAGGCACTATTTTAGCTACTTTAGCAAAAGACGTTATTGGATTAGGTAATTATTTTTCTAATACCTTATACTATATCGCAAATATTGCTAAATCGCTTATGGGCGCTGGTATAGGTATAGGTATTGCACACGCATTGGGAAAGAATAAATTATTGTTATTTTCTTCTGCAGTTGCAGGTATGATTGGAGCTTTTGCAGATAAATTAGTCTTTGGATCTTTTGCGGCTTCAATGTTTCCAACAGTGAGTGCTCCTTTCACATCCCTTGGTTTTGGTGCACCAGGTAATCCTATTGGCGCATATGTAGTGACTATGTTTGCAATAGAATTGGTCGGTTTATATGCAGGTAAAACAAAACTTGACATTATTTTAGTTCCATTAGGAACTATGTTTGCATCATTTGTCGGTGTATTCTTGGCTTGTCCTTTTATTTGGCTCGTTGATAAATTGGGTGTTCTTATTGCAAAAGCAACGGGTATCGCACCTTTCTTTATGGGAATTATCGTTGCAGTTATAATGGGCGTATTGCTTACAATGCCAACTTCTTCAGCAGCAATTTGGATTGCCGTATCAAAATCAGTAATAGAAGCAGGTGGTTCAAATGCTAATTACATGCTTATTGCTGGTGGTGCCGCAACGGTTGGTTGTGCTTGCCACATGGTTGGTTTTGCAGTTGCTTCATATCGTGAAAACGGATTTGGTGGACTTATTTCACAAGGTTTAGGAACGAGTATGCTTCAAATTCCTAACATAATGGTTAAGCCAATAATAATGTTGCCTATGATTATAAGTAGTGCAATATTAGGACCTCTTTCAACTTGTTTATTCAATTTAAAATGTAGTTTTAATGGGGGTGGCATGGGAACAAGTGGCTTAGTTGGTGTTATAGACTTGTTTACTAATACTACAGGCGCATTAGGGATTATAGGTATAATTCTTTTAATGATTGTACTTCCAGCAGTATTAAACATTATAATAAGTGAATTTATGAGAAAAAAAGGCTGGATAAAATTTGGCGACATGAAATTGCCTGACTAATAAAATAAATTAACAAAATAAGGCTAACGGTTTCGTTAGCCTTATTCTTATCTAAAAACAAAATTATTTAATTGCTGTTCTAAGATATTCTAAAGATTTTTCAACCATTTCGTTGCCGAGTTCAACGTTTGCTTCTCTTGAAGATTGTGTAAACCAATGTTTGATTTCATCAATTCTATCTAGTTGAACACAGTCAGGGTAGAGTGCCATTAAAATTGAGCATTCGTATTTACCTGCGTGGTCATAGCCGGTGGCGTTTTGAACTGCAGTGCTCATAGTTGGAATAACCTTAATCCATTCAAAAGGATTAGCAGAACCTTCAAGTTGTTCGTAGTAGTTAGAATAGTTGTCGCTACCCCACCAACCTTCGCCCATGGTTTCTTGCAAATATTCCATAATAGCACGTTGAGATGCCAAACGATAGCAAAGAGTCATAGGCTTTTCACATTCTTGTTCAAATTGGTGATGAATAACAACGTAAACGTTTCTATACCCAGAGTATAACAAACTCTTAAATACGTGATAAACGTATTCTTCAAACGCACGTTCAGGAATATGAACTGTACCCGTTGTTCTTCCACCGACAGCATAACTTGATGGGCTATAGGCGATAGTAGGGGCAATCATAATCTCTTTTTCTTCGGCAAGTTTTTTAACCAAACCTTCAGCAACGAGAGTGTCGCACCCGTAAGAACATTGTGGTCCGTGATATTCAACCGTGCCACCAACAATAACTAGTGGTATGTTTTGTTCTTGAACTTTTTTTACTTCTCTTGGAAAACTATGGTCTAAAAGCATATTTTTCTCCTTAAAAAATTAATAAGCAAGGGTAGTATAATAAGCAAGGTTAACTTGTCTATTATCCAATCTACCATATTGAACGACGATAGGGACTGAACTTGAAAGTTTCATAGCGTATTGAGTTTCTAATGGGACTTCAAAACCACACATATGTTCTAAATTATTCATTCTAAAGCACTTAACTTTTTGTGGTTCAACTTCCCAACGAATACCGGTATAAGCAGGTTTATCAACAAAATAAATCTTAACGTCGATAACAGCTTTTTTATTAGTGTCGTTAACGATAACAACACTTTCGTGGCCTTTCATAACGCCTTCGCCTTCTGGTGGCAATTCACAGTCTGGAACAACCCAGTTTTTCTTTCCTACAGCTTTCATTTTTATTACCTCTTAAAATTAAAATCCTAATTCGATTAAGCCGTGTTTTTCAAGATAATCGGTGTAAGATTCAATGCCATTTTGTTTAATAGCAATACCTTTTTCCCAACGGCAACCAAAGGTTGAGCCAGAAACGAAAGTATCAACTTGGAAAGTCATGTTTTCTTGAAGAGTATATTTAGAAGAAGTTTCCATCCAAGGAGCTTCAACTTCAATCATACCTGTACCATGGCAAGGTCCATAAACGTAATTCTTTTCATATCCAGCATCTTTGAACATTTGTAAGAATTGTTTTGGAATACGATCAGCAGGAATACCAGCCTTTAAGTTTTCTGTAGTCCAGTTGTGCATTTTTAAGCAAAATTCAACGATTTCTTTCTTTTCGCCTTCAGCTTTACCCATAAATACAGGGAGACCGATAGCAGGTGAATAACCATCGATTTTAGCAGAAAGGTTAAGTTGAACGATATCGTTTGCACCGATTTGCTTATAAGTTGAACGGCTGATTGCGTGACGTGTTGAAGATTCACTAAATACGTACATAGGTAAGCCTTCGTATTCAGCGCCGTTTTCATAAATAACTCTTTGAGCGATACCAACCATTTGAAGTTCTGTAACACCTGGTTTTAAGTTCTTAACAACTTCGTCTGTTGCAAGTTCAACGATTCTAAAACCTTCTCTAATACAAGCGAGTTCATTTTCAGATTTAATGCTACGAAGAGCAACCATAATATCACTGCAAATAGAGATTTCAGCCTTAGGGAAAGTGTCTTTTAAGCCTTCCATAATAGGCAATGTGCATTCTACGTAAGAACCTAAACCAATTTTAAGATTTTCACCGGTTGCTCCAACGTAATTGAAAGCGTCCTTAAACGTGTCTGGAACGAGTTCTGGATATGCAGGGTCTGCTGATTCACGGAATTCCTTTAACACCATAACTTTGTCTAATTTACCAAAGTCCTTAGCGAAAATTGCAGATTCAGGACCAACAAGTAAAACTGCCTTACCACTTGCACCGATTAAAACGCCGGCACGTTCAAATAGTGGCCAGAAGCCTGAAAAATATCTTGCATTAGCATAATCGCTTTCAGTTGATACAACTAGCATAGCGTCCAAGCCTTTTGCGGCTACCATTTTTGCTGCTTTTTGAATTCTTTCAGCATATTCATAGTCTGGGATACAAATTCTGTTCATTATTGTTTCTCCTTTAAAATTTTTTTATTTTATAATATAATTATAAACCAAAATATTTCTTTTGCAATTCTCAAATCTTCAATAAAAATTATTAAATCGTAAATTCTTTTACGATTACAAATTCGCTTGACAGGTTTAATTTTATTATGTAAAATAAAATTATGGCATTTCACTTAAAAAAATTAGAAAAGGTAATAAACGTATCAAGAATAGCAAACGTGCATTTTTTTGAGTTTTCAAAAGATTATGAAACAGTGGATGATAACCACCCTTTTCATGAACTGATTTTTGTGGTAAGTGGCACGGTAAAAGTAAAATCTCAAGAATACGTGGGGATATTAAAGAAAAATGATTTTATAATACACCCACCAGAAAGCATTCATTCACTTTCTTGTCCTAAAAACACTCAAACTTCTCTTATAATTATTGGGTTTGAATGTTCTGCTGAAAAGCTTAATTATTTTGCATCTTCACCAGTTCAGCTTGATGAACTTGAAGTTAAGCAACTTGCCGAAATAGTTAAGGAGGGACGAAACGTTTTTGCTCCACCATACGACGTGCCTTTATACGATATGAAAAAGAAAAAACACCAAACTTTTGGAAGTGAGCAATTGTTGTCAACTTTAATTGAAGGGTTTTTAATAAGTTTAATTAGAAAATACGAATTTTTTGGTGAAGAGAGTAAAAGACAAAACGTTGGATTTGAAATAAACGAGATTATAAGATATTTAGACAACAATTTTTTGCATAAAATCACCATAGAAGAACTTGCGTTTATCTTTAGAACAAATCGTTCTACGCTTTGTAAAGAATTTAAAAATGCAACAGGACAAACAATTGTGCAATATTTATCTAATAAAAAGTTAGAATATGCAAAAGATAAACTTATTAATCATAATTTAAGACTTGTAGC
>JAZUSI010000087.1:0-1788 GCA_045606665.1 Christensenellaceae bacterium | reverse complement strand
AAAAGCCATTGATAAATGGCTTTTTATTTTTTTAAATATTTTACTCTACTTGTTCTCAATAAGGCTAATAATATCGCCAACAGTTTTAATATTAACAGCATCTTCTTCTGGAACAGAAATATTAAATTCTTCTTCCAAACTCATAAGCATTTCAACCACATCAAGTGAATCTGCGCCCAAATCCTTAACGATATCTTTGTCTGTCGTAATTTCTTCTACAGGGCGATTGAGTTGCTTTGAAATAAGTTCTGTTACTTTATCTGCTACTGCCATTATTTTGTCCTCCAATTAAATGTATATATTACTTATATATATTATTATAATATATTTATTCCGATATTGCAAGTAAATTTTAAAATTTCTTTGATTAATCAACAATTGGCAATGAATTAAAGCCTTGTTCAAGTTCAGCATCTGTCGGGATATAATCAGACATTGTTTTATTGTTATAAGACATATATGCCGAAAGGTCGAAATATCCAGTCCCTGTCAAACAGAATACAATCTTTTTCTTTTCTCCTGTTTGTTTACACTTAAGCGCTTCATCAATAGCAACTCTAATCGTATGCGAAGATTCTGGTGCTGGTAAAATTCCTTCAGATTTTGCGAACATAACTGCAGCCTCAAATACTTTAGTTTGCTCAACAGAAACTGCATCAATATATCCATCATGATACAATTTTGAAACAATTGGATTCATGCCGTGATATCTTAAGCCACCTGCATGGTTGGTTGATGGCATAAAGCCACTTCCCAATGTACACATCTTCATCAATGGTGTCATCTTACCAGTATCACCAAAGTCATAAGCGTATCTTCCCCTTGTCATTGATGGACAAGATGCAGGCTCAACACCTATGATTTTATATTTTGCTTTTCCATCGATTAAATCTTTAACAAATGGTGCAATAAAACCACCAAAGTTAGAGCCACCACCAACACAACTTATAAGTAAGTCTGGTTCGATGCCATATTTATCTAAGGCTGTTTTAGTTTCAAGTCCAATTATAGATTGATGCAATATAACGTGGTCTTGAACACTACCCAAAACGTATTTGCAATTTGGTGTATTCAAAGCCTTTTCAGTTGCCTCTGAAACGGCACAACCAAGTGAACCACCTGTGTTTGGATATGCTTTTAAGATTTCTCTACCAACGTTTGTTGTCGTTGATGGACTTGGGATAACTTTTCCACCATAAGTTTCAATAATCGCCTTTCTAAAAGGTTTTTGTTCAGCACTACTTTTTACCATAAACACGGTTAAATCTAAGCCGTAAAATGCGCAAGCCATTGAAAGTGCTGTTCCCCACTGTCCAGCACCCGTCTCGGTTGTTAGACTTGTTAAACCTTGCTTTTTAGCATAATATGCTTGTGCAATCGCTGAGTTTAGTTTATGTGAACCAGAAGTATTGTTTCCTTCAAATTTATAGTAAATTTCAGCAGGAGTATCAAGCACCTTTTCTAAAAAGTATGCTCTAGTTAAAGGCGATGGTCTAACCATCTTATAAAACTCTTGAACTTCTTCAGGAATAGGAATATATTCATCTGTCATATTAAGTTCTTGCTTTGCAAGTTCCGTGCAAAGTGTCTCAGAAAGTTCCTCAACAGTTACAGGCTTTAATGTTTTAGGATTTAATGCCGGTGCATGTTTTTCTTTCATGACAGCGTTCATATTATACCAACATTTAGGCAACTCACTTTCTGCTAAATACATTTTTGTAGGTATTTTTTTGTTTTCCATTTTTCTTCTCCTTTTCGTTTTAGTTTAAAATAAAAACACGAATATAT
>JAZUSI010000086.1:0-40199 GCA_045606665.1 Christensenellaceae bacterium | reverse complement strand
TTTTTAATTTTTATACAAAAAAAGATAGCAAAAATATTTGCTATCTTCATTTTTTTAACTTTTATTATTCGGCAGATTCTTCAGTTTCTTCTTCAACTTCTTCTGCTTGATTTTTAGCGTTTTTCTTTGCTAATTTCTTTTCAAGCTTAATGCGTTGTTTTTCAGCTTCTGCAGCAGCCTTTGCTTCTTGTTCAGCAAGTTTTGCAGCAGCGATTGCAGCCTTTTCTGCCTCCTCAGCTTGTCTCTTAGCTTGCAATTCTTCGATTTCTGCCTTGTTTTCTTGGTTACGAGCAAGAATTGTGATTTCCGTTTCTTTATCGAATATGTGGCAGTGGTTAACGTCAAGAGCAATTTGAATTCTTTGACCAATCTTTGTTGCAGAACGAGAATCAACTCTTGCAATCAAGTTAGAAACTTCATCGTCGATACTCTTGAATGAATTTTCTTCAGCATCTTCTTCTTTTAATGTTGAGCAGTAAAGAAGTGTTTCTGCACCCAATGCTTCAACAACGTCAACATCAACTTCGATAATTTGATTCTTTGCATCTTTAAGTGAAGCGTCATCATCTTTGATATCTTCTGGTCTGATACCGAAAATAATTTCTTTATCAGTGTTTAGATACTTATCAAGATTTACGATTAGGTCAATCTTTTCCTTTGGAAGCGTAATCTTATTTAAACCAAACTCTACGTTTACCTTTGACTTAGTTCCAGTAAGTTTACCAGTGTAGAAGTTCATTTGTGGTGTGCCGATAAATCCAGCAACGAATTGGTTGATAGGATAATCATAAAGATTCATAGGCGTATCAACTTGTTGCATAAATCCGTCTTTCATAACAACGATTCTTGTACCCATTGTCATAGCTTCAACTTGGTCGTGAGTAACGTAAATGAAGGTTGTTGCAAGTCTGTTGTGGAGCTTTGTAATTTCAGTTCTCATTTGTGAACGAAGTTTTGCGTCCAAGTTAGAAAGTGGTTCGTCGAGCAAGAACACCTTTGGTTCACGAACGATAGCACGGCCTAAAGCAACACGTTGTCTTTGACCACCTGAAAGAGCCTTTGGTTTTCTTGAAAGATACATTTCAATACCTAAGATTCTTGCAGCTTCCTTAACTCTTTGGTCGATTTCAGCTTTTGGCATCTTGCGAAGTTTAAGACCGAAAGCCATGTTGTCATAAACAGTCATGTGTGGATAAAGAGCATAGTTTTGGAAAACCATTGCAATATCTCTATCTTTAGGTGCACGAGTGTTTACCAAAACGCCGTCGATATAAAGTTCACCTGAAGAGATTTCTTCAAGACCAGCAATCATACGGAGAGTTGTTGATTTACCACAGCCTGATGGACCAACGAATACGATAAACTCTTTGTCTTCAATGTCTAGGTTAAAATCCGTTACAGCTGTTACGCCTGATGGATAAACCTTGTAAATGTTTTTTAAGTTTAAACTTGACATAATTTTCCTCCGAGGTCATTTTGACCTTCATTTTTTCTACTCTTTTATTTTACTATATTTTACTGTTTTTCTCAATTGCAAATTAACCAAATATACTGCCTAATTATATATAATATGCACAAAACTAGTCGAGTTCATCTAAAGTTAGCTCATATGCAGGTGCGAATTCTTTCAAATAATAGTCAACTTCTTGACTTTTTATGCTTTTAAGGTCGTTTAATATACTTGCCTTTGCCTTTTTAAATTCGCTGTTGCCAGACTTTACTTCTTCCACACACTTTAGATATGCAGAAAGCCTATCTGCGCATTTAACAAGCTTATACTCTTCAGTTTGTTCGTTTGGCAAAATATATTCTTCGTATTCAGCCTTTAAACTTTCAGGCAACATATTAAGCAATTTTTTTGAAGCAGTTTTTTCTAAATCTTTATACGCCGACTTGATTTCAGGGTTAAAATACTTTATAGGCGTTGGCAAATCCCCCGTGATAACCTCTCCCACTTCGTGATATTGGGCAAGAAGAACAACCTTATTAACGTCCACGCTTCCACCAAACATCTTATTTTTTATTAGCCCGAGCGCGTGCGCGATAACAGCCACTTGCTGTGAGTGTTCCATTATATTTTCTTCCCTAACCGAACGCATAAGTGACCAGCGTTTAATATATTTCATACGATTTAAAAATGCAAAAAACTTGAACATATTTTTCCCCTTTTCATTTTTTATGGATTTTAATTTTAACATAAAATTTTGCTTGACGCAATAAAATAAAAGTGCTATACTGAATTTACTAAAAAATTTTAATATTCGCTATGGGTGCCGTTAGGCTGAGATTACACCATTGAATCCGCAAGGTTATGCTTGAAGGAAAAGCAAGATTGTATCGATATTAACGCTTCCATAGAGGGAGCGTTTTTTGTTTAGGTTTTGTAAACAAATTATAGGACAAAACCATGCTAATAGCGAATAAAAGGAGGTTTTATGTTACTGTCTTGGTTTACCCAGGAAGATCCTGCTCTTGCAGGTGAACTTTCAACAATTTTGAAAGGCGTTATTCAGTGTATACGTGACTTTTCGTTATGGGTTGCACTTGCTCTTGCGATTATCTTAATCGCAGTTGGAATTATTGTCAATTTGAAATTTAAGGACAAGTTTGTAAATTATTTAAAAATTGCAATTTCAATTTTACTTGGCTTTGCTTTAACCTTAATATCAGTTTTATTGTTCTTGCAAATTTCAAGAATGTCCATAAAAGACGAGATTACTACTAACTTTTATTTGTTAGTAGGCTTCACAGCTCTCTTGCTTATCGATGCTATTACTCTCGGCCTAATGAAAATATTCAAAAGCAAATATTTCAAAATGGCCTGCATTTGCCTTGGGGCGCTTTCTTTAGCATACGTTATCGTTCTATTAGTTCTTCTTCCAACCGAAAGTGGTTACTCTCCTATAGGTGGAAGCGGTCTTTACGTAACGTTATCTGTAATACTTGTACTAGCTATTGCAATTTTAACATTCTTGTTTGATTCTAAAAACTCTGCAGTAAACAATACTAAAGCTCTTACGTATGCTGGTATAAGTGTGGCTATTGCTTACGCTTTATCTTACGTAAAGTTTTTCGATGGCCCACAAGGTAGTTCCGTTACTCTTGCAAGCATGTTGCCTATAATGTTGTATGCTTATATTTTTGGCACAAAGAGAGGCGTACTTGCAGGTTTGGTTTATGGTGCGCTTCAAATATTACAAGAACCTCAAATTTACGAACCATTGCAAGTTTTATTGGATTACCCAATCGCCTTCTCTGCACTCGGTCTTGCAGGAATGTTTAAAAATAAGAAATTCACAAAGGGCAACGCCGCTTTAGAATTTATTTTGGGCATTGTTGTTGCTGGTGTGTTTAGATACTGCGCGCACGTTTTAAGTGGATATTTTGTCTTCTACTCTTATGCAGAATGGAGCGACAGTGCAGTTCTTCAAAACAGCCCTATCCTTTATAGTTTAGTTTATAACTCTGCCGTTCTTATAGACGCATTAATAGACGTTGTCGTTGGATTTTTGCTTTTATCATCAAAATCAATGTTATGGCAAATTAAATCGATTAATCCTATTAACGAAGAAAAATAAAAGTTTAACCTAAAAATTTATGTCTTGCAAAAATAAAACCCAGAGGAGCATAACATCTTCTGGGTTTTTAATTTATACGATATTTTTTGCGTATTACAAGTGCAACAACTCGTCCATTGCCTCTATATAACCGTCAAAGCCTTTGCCCTTAATGGTCTTAAAAGCAAACCTTGAGACAAAGGAAATTTGCCTAAAGTCTTCCCTTTGGTCAACCTTTGAAATATGCACTTCTACGGTTGGGATATTAACTGCCTTAAGCGCATCTAAAATCGCCACACTGGTGTGCGTGTATGCTGCAGGGTTTATAATAATTCCGTCAAAGCGATTATTCGCCTTTTGAATTGCAGTAACTATTTCTCCCTCGCAGTTAGACTGAAAGAATTTTACGCTAATTTTCCTTTCTCTTGCGCCATTTTTAATAAGGCTAACTAAAGACTTATACGTTTTATTGCCGTATACTTCAGGCTCTCTTATGCCAAGCATATTGATGTTTGGTCCATTAATCACTAAAATCTTCATAATCTTCTAAAATTTCCCCCAAAGCTATTTCTATTTCGCAATTATTAATAAAATAATCAGCAAAGTTCACGTATTTTTCTTTTCTTCTTTCAAAGATTTTTTCAACTGCCGTTAAATCGGTGGCGAGTGGTCTTCCTTTTCTATCTAAATGTTCTAATGCTCTAACCAAATAGAAAATTTTACCGTTTTGCTTTAATGGAAAATAATTCTGCTCGTTTTCAACAATGCCACCACCGGTTGCGATGACCTTGCCCGATAAAATGCCAACTTCACTTAAAACTTCGCTTTCAAGTTTTCTAAAATATTCTTCGCCACTTTCCTTAAATATGGTTGGAATATCTCTGCCGTCCTTTTTAACAATTTCTAAATCGGTGTCGATAAATTCCCTGTTAAGTCTTTGGGAAAGCAACTTACCAATCGTGGTTTTTCCACAACCAGACATACCTATCAAAACTATGTTTTCTATTTTTCTTTCAAGATTGGTTATAATCGATTCTATTTTTTTATTATTAATCGAGGTTTCAAGAAAATATTCTGCAGCTTTTTTTGCTTGAGCAACAAGCATTGGCAAGCCGTTTGAATATTTTATTCCCCTTGCCCTTGCCTGCATTAAAAGGTTTGTTAGCATTGGGTTATAAACAACGTCAAGCACCCCTTCTAAGTTCTCAAACTTATCTAAATCGACAAGACTTTCATAATTGTTTGGATACATTCCTACAGGCGTTGTATTTATTATGACTTCAGTATCTTTATGCAAGTGATAATTTTGATAATTATTCTCGCCCGACCTTGAAATAATAACTATTTCTTTCGCCCCACCGTGCTTTGCCACTGCCGTTGCCGTGTTAGAAGTTCCACCCGAGCCTAAAATCATAACCTTTTTACCCAAAAGTGAAATATCTGCACGAAAAAGCGCATAATTCATGCCGTAAAAATCGGTGTTGTATCCTATCAACTTGCCGTTTTTGTTAACCACCGTGTTGACAGCACCAATCTCTTTCGCCACGTCTTGAACGTCGTCTAAATATTCGATTACGTCTTTCTTATAAGGAATTGTAACGTTATAACCTGCGTATTTTTTTTTAATGACAAAATCTTGCAAATTTTCTTTTGCAACTTCCACTAAACTATAGTCATAATCCCCCAAACATGCGTGAATTTGTGGGGAAAAACTGTGTTTTAAGGTCTTTCCTATAAGACAAAATTTCTTTTTCATACTCTAAATACTTTCGCTATAAGCACCCAAGAAAGTGAATTGTTCGGTTGAATTGTCAAGTTCAGCTAAAAGGTTTTGCACACCCTTTTCATTGATATCGCACTCGAAGTCAAAATAGAACATAAATTCAAAAGATGAGTTAACTATTGGTCTTGATTCAAGTTTGGTTAGGTTAAGCCCAAGGTTAGAGAACTTTGACAATAATTTATTAAGACTTCCTGCCGAGTTTTGTGGCAAGGTGGTCATGATACTGATTTTGTTTGCGTTTTGATAAAATTCCATCTCTTTAGTTATCAAGATAAAACGCGTGTAATTGTTGTTAGTGTCTTGAATATTGGTATCTAAAAGTTTTAAGTCGTAAAGGCCTGCGCACTCTCTTGAACAGATTGCAGCAACGTCACGTCTGCCACTTTCAGCAACCATTTTAGAAGCCGTTGCAGTGTTTGGAACGGCAGTAATCTTAACAAGTGGGAATTTTGCGAGATATTTTCTACATTGCGCGATTGCTTGTTCGTGCGAGAAAATTTCTTTTATGTCTTTAAGTTCTGTCTCTTTGTTAACGACGAGGTTGTGGCTTACAGGGAGCCTTAAACTCTTAACAATGTAGAATTTATGCTCTTTCATAAGGTCGTAAACTTGGTTAACCGAACCTGCGTAACTGTTCTCTATCGGCAATACGCCATATTTACAAAGTCCCTTTTCAACGGCGCCGAACACCCCGTCGAAAGTCTTAAAATAGTTTATGTTTGGAAGTGGGAAAAATCTTTCGGTTGCTATACCTGAATATGCACCTTGCACGCCTTGGCAAGCAACGGTTGTCTTTGCAGGAAGCTTTAAAAAGCCCTTTTCTAATGCAGAACGGATTTTTTCACTTATCTTAGAGTTTGTTGTGATGTTTAGTGATTGATAAGACTTGCTAACTTCAAAAAGCGTTTCAAAAACCGTCTTTAAGTAAAGCGCCTTGTCGGCATCTACCTTATCACTTACTCTTAAAATTATATTCTTTTCTCTTTCCTTGTCATTGACGGCTTTCCCCTCGTTTTTCTTTGCCTTAACCACTTCGTCAACGAGATTCATTCTCTTGTTGAAAAGCGTTGCAATTTCATCATCAACTGCATCTATTTGCTTTCTTACGTCTTCTAATTTCATATTTTATCTCCTATAAACTGTCAAAAATTGCTATTGCAGAAATGGCTTCAATAACGGGAACTGCACGTGGCGTTATACAAGAGTCGTGTCTGCCTTCTATTTTTATTTTAACGTTTTCTTTAGTAACTAAATTTATTGTGTCTTGCTCTTTTGCTATTGACGGCGTTGGCTTTATAACCACTCTAAAGGTTATTGGCATGCCGTTTGCTATCCCACCGTTTATTCCACCGTTGTTATTGGTCTTTGTCTTAACAATGCCGTTATCGTAATAAAAAGCGTCGTTAGCATTGCTTCCTTTCATCTTTGCAAGTTCAAAACCAAGTCCAAATTCAATGCCCTTAACTGCTGGCACACCGAACATTAAGTGCGAGATTTTGCTCTCTATACTATCGAACATATACTCGCCCGTGCCGACCGGAACACCCTTTATAACGCACTCTATAACCCCACCTAAAGAATCCATATCCTTTCTTGCGTTATCGATAGCTAAAAGCATTTCTTCCTTTTTTGTACTATCTAAAAGTGGGAACTCTTTTTCAAGGCTTTCTAGGTCGATTTTTTCTATATCCGTGTCCTTATAACTTGCACCCTTTATATCGCCAATTTGCGAGATATAAGCGTTTATAGTTATGCCCTTTTCTTCCAAAACCTGCTTGCAAATGCCACCTGCAATGCACATTGGGGCAGTTAGTCTTCCAGAAAACTTGCCTCCCCCACGATAATCGAACTTGTCGCCATACTTCATATAAGCAACGTAATCTGCGTGCGCTGGGCGTGGCGTTTTAATTAGGTGGTCATAGTCCTTGCTCTTTTGACAAGTGTTTTTTATAACTGCACGAAACTTGCCTTTTAAGATTCCGTTTTTAACGCCTTTTTGAATCTCTATCTTGTCTGCTTCAAGCCTTTTAGTTGAGTATGCAGAATTTTTTGCCCTTCTTCTGTCGACAAATTCTTGCAACTTTTGTAAATCAACTTTTTCATTTCCAAAGCCTAAAACACAAACGCCAATTTCTTCCGAGTGTGATGCGCCAAAAACTTCAACGTCTAATCTCTTTCCACGATATATTGAATATTCTTTATCATCAAACTTCACTTATTTTTCCCCCTAATTTAGCATAATCGGTAAAAAAAGTTGGATATGATTTTTGCACGGCTTGTGCTCCTACAATCTCGCTGTCGCCGTCTGCCACCGAACTTAAAACGGCACTTGCCATAACTATTCTGTGGTCGTTAAAGGCGTCTATCTTTCCACCTTTAATATCTCCACCGTAAATAATCATAGTTTTTCCGTCGCACTCAGATTTAATATTGAACGCCTTTAAAGTTTCCATAGTGGATAAAATTCTATCGCTTTCCTTTAGCCTTAATCTTTGCACGTTTTCTATAACCGTCTTTCCCTTTGCAAGCGCGCCCAAAACTGCGCATATTGGAACGAGGTCTGGGCAATTATCGGCATCAATAGTAAAACCAACGAGATTTGATTTTTTAACAATTACCTCATTTTCTTTTTGTTCAAGCATAGCCCCGGCTTTTCTTAAAATTTCTATAATTTTTCTATCGCCTTGCGCACTGTCTTTCTTTAAGCCCTTAACCGACACTTCGCCGTTGATTGCACCCAACACCAAAAATGCCGACATGTTGGACCAATCCCCCTCAGGATAAAGACTGCCTGAAAGTTTTTGGTTGCCCTTAACTAAATATCCGTCTTTAATTTCTTCAATCTCTATGCCATAGCCGTTAAGCACTTCTATGGTGATATCCACGTATGGCTTTGAAGATAGGGCTGTGGTCAGTTTTATCGTGCTTTCCTTTTCAAGATGCGATAGCGCCATAAGAAGCCCTGATATATATTGCGAACTTATATCTCCACGAATACTAAATTCGCCCGAAGTTAGTTTTCCCTTTAAGGCTATATGGTCTTGCTCTTGAGAAGCAACGATACCATTTTCTTTTAATACCTTAAAAAGTTCATCGTTTGGTCTTGATAAAAGTTTTTGACTGCCAAAAAGCTTATATTCCCCACCTAAAGATGCACAAAGTGGAATCATAAACCTTAAAGTTGAACCCGATTCATTGCAATCCAAATCGGTTTTGCCTTGCTTTAATGCCTTTAAGCAGTTTGCCGTTGCCAAAATGTCTTTGGAGGTAAAGCCGTTAAATTTTTCTCTGATTTCATTTCCAGCCAAAAAGTCACAAATGCAAATTCTATGCGCATAAGACTTTGAACATATTGCGTCTATTTGTCCGTTTATTTTTGATTTTTCCAGCCTTACGTTCATAAAAAATACTCCGTAAGTTTTGATATCTCAAGCTTTTCTATGGTGCAGTTTTCTATTCCCCTTACCATAACCACGCTAATAAAATCTCCATCACGCTTTTTGTCGTGCAACGCAACCTTTATTAAATCATTAATTTCATAAGGGCAAGCCATATCCACAAGTTCGCCCACGCAAACTTTCATTGTTTTAATACAATCATCAAAGGTCTCTTTGTTGATAAACCCGTGTTTTTTACTCGCTTCTAATATTATTTTAAGTCCCATTGAAACTGCGTTGCCGTGGCTTATTGTATATCCACTCAACTTCTCAATGCCGTGCGCCATGGTGTGCCCAAGATTTAAAAGTTTTCTATTTCCACTTTCAAACTCGTCTTCTTCCACTATTCTTCTCTTATAATCAATGCAAAGATAAACGAACTCTAAAAGGTCAAACTCGCCATTAATGAGTTCATATACCTTTTTATCTAAAATAGCGTATTTTGCGCCTTCGCCCATTCCACAAGCATAATCTTCTTTTGATAAGCTTTTTAATGTGTCGATATCGCAGAGAACGAGGGACGGTTGATAAAAAGCGCCCACCAAGTTCTTTCCAAAAGGAAGGTCTATTGCCGTTTTTCCACCAACCGAAGAATCGATTTGCGATAGAAGAGTGGTTGGAATTTGCACGTAAGGTACGCCCCTATTAAACGTGCTTGCACTAAACCCCGTGATATCGCCCACAACCCCACCACCGAGCGCAACTATTAGGTCTGTACGCGTGATTTGGCTTTGCGCTAAAAAGTTTAAAATTTTTGAATAGGTGGCAATATCCTTACTCTTTTCGCCGTTAGGAAAAACGAATTTACAGGTGTTAAAGCCGTTTTGTTCAAGCGAATTAATCACCTTTTCGCCATAAAGAGCGTCGACTTTATCATCGGTGATAACGGCTATTTTCTTGACCGAAAATCTCTCTTTAAAAATCTCGCCTATTTGGTCTAATAAGCCCTTTCCTATTAAAATATCGTAACTTTTAGATGCGTTTACAGTTATTTTCTTAATTTTTGTTTTCATTGTTTTTGCTTCTTCTCATCTTTTCAGACAAAAGTTTTTTCTCGTTGCCATCAGCAAGAAGTTCTTTCATCTTTTTCTTATCTCTTTCTTTTAATGCAGTTTTATATTCATTTAAACTACCAATAATATTATCGATTTCCCCAACTAAAAAGTCTGCGTTATCAATGGTAAGTTCTGTCCACATTTCAGGCGAAAGCCTTGCAACCCTGGTCATATCCCTAAAACTCCCTGCTGAAAAACCCATAAACTGAGAGGCAGTTGGGCTTTTAATATATGAACTTGACACAAGGTGAGCAAGTTGTGAGGTAAAGGCGATAATTTCATCGTGCTTTTCTGCCGTGGTTATCTCCACGTTGGAAAAACCTAAGGAAAGGGAATATTCTTTTAGTTGTTTAATTTTCTTTATGTCAGCCTTAACAGGCACTAAAATCATAGACGCCTTTTCAAAAAGACTTGCCGTTGAGTGCGAAATGCCCGAAAATTCTCTACCTGCCATTGGGTGTGCGCTGATAAAATCCAAGTTTTTATACCTTTTAGAGAGTTCTTGCATTTGTTTAACTACACGCCTTTTATTGCCACAGCAATCAACGACGAGTGCGCCCTCTTTTAACAGTGGGCAATATTCGTTTAATACCTTTTCTAAAGCGTCAGGGTATAACGAAAAGAACACCACGTCCATTTCCTTAATATTCTCTTTTGTCAAAGGTTTGTGGTAAGCAGAGAGAAGTTTCCCCTCTATCATTGCGTGGTTATTTATATCAAAGGCAAAAACTTCATCAGTAGTTTTCTTTACTATAGTTCTGCCGAGTGAACCACCTATAAGTCCCAAACCTATAATAGCTATTTTCATTTATTCACCATCAAACTTTCTATCTACTATTGGTAACATGGTCTTGATTTTTTTCATTAAGTTGTCAAATTGCATTGGGTCAAGTGATTGCGCGCCGTCGCACCACGCTTTTTTAGGATCGTTATGAACTTCTATGATAAGTCCGTCTGCCCCTGCGCCAACAGATGCTAATGACATAGGCGCAACGTATTTTGCAATACCTGTCGAATGACTTGGGTCAATAATAACTGGCAAGTGCGTTTTATCCTTTAAGGCAGGCACAGCCGTTAAATCGAGCGTGTTTCTAGTCATAGTTTCAAACGTTCTAATTCCTCTTTCACAGAGAATAACGTCGTTATTTCCCTCAGCCATAATGTATTCAGCGCTCATCAAAAGTTCTTGCAACGTATTTGCTAAGCCACGTTTTAAGAGAATAGGCTTTCCAGTCTTTCCAACTTCTTTTAAAAGTTCAAAGTTTTGCATATTTCTTGCGCCAATTTGAATAACGTCAACGTCACGGAATAAATCTATATCGTTGATGTTTAATAGTTCTGTAACGATAGGAAGCCCCGTTTCTTTCTTTGCTTTAATAAGAAGTTCAATACCAGAACCCTTTAGACCTTGGAAAGCGTAAGGCGAAGTTCTTGGCTTAAAAGCACCACCACGGAGCATGGTTGCCCCAGACTTTTTAACGGCTTTAGCCACTTCTATAATTTGCCGTTCACTTTCAACCGAACAAGGCCCAGCGATTACTTGAAAGTTCACGCCACCAACTTTATGCCCAGCAACGTTGACCACAGTGTCCTCTGGGTGGAATTTTCTGTTGGCGTTTTTATAAGGTTCTTGAACCCTTTGCACTTGTTCAACGATATCAAGCGAACTGATTAAATCGATATCCACTCTGCTCGTATCCCCAACGAGACCTAAAACGGTTGAACTTTCGCCACGGCTGGTATGAACGTCAAGCCCTAAGTCTTTTATCCATTCAACAAGGTTGTCAAATTGACTTTGCTCACAAGAATTTCTAACTACGATAATCATAATCTATGCTCCTAAAAAGTTAAGTAATAATTTTAGACTTTGTAACCGAACAAAACACCAAGTATTTTGAAGTGGTTTTTCGTTAAAAATCAACTAGATGAAGTTACAACGTCTTAAAAAATAAAGGCTCTGTAGTAATTACTACAAAGCCCTTGATTTCATTTCCACGCAAAAACAATCCCAATTAGTAATTACTATCGTGATATTGAAAGGTTTCTATTAAAATAAAAGTAAAAATAGAATTTTTTCATAGTTTTTGCCTCAAATTTAAGTTCATTATACACCCACTATATTTTGATTGTCAAGCAATTTCAAAAAAGTGTTTAAATTTTTTAAGTTTTATTTGTTATCCACCCTTCGCCTTTTTTCATTATTAAACAATAGGTTAAAATGCTTAAAACAAGTAAAACTGCAAAGATAATAAGCAACGAGATTTCTATTTCAATTTCAGCAAAGAACAACAGACAGAACACCCCGCCAGCAATAAGCATACCTATTAAAACGGTGAAGAATACTGAAAAGCTTTGTTTAACGGCCTTTGTTATGTTATCCCATTTCATCATTGGGAATAAAAGGTTAAATAGTAGCCCTAAGTTTCCACCAAGTACCGAGTAAAGCACACTGTTTAATATGCCAAGCAAGATAAAGGTAAACGATGCACCTTTTAATGAAAAGGCAAACGCCGTTGCAGAGATTAACGCTGGGATTGCCCCTACTAAAAGATTTACAAACAATTTTACGTTAAAAAGTTTTTTTATAGAGATTGGCATAGTTCTCATTAAATAGAAGGTGTTCCCTTCAACAGAGATAGAAACGGCTGTTGTTGGACTTATCATGAGCGCAAAGGCAAATAGCGCTTGCATTATGACGGCAAAAACCAAAGCCACTTCTAACGCCCCCGTATCTAACGCCATCACGGTAAAAGCTATCCCACCAACTACCACAAACACCGAGCCTAAAAGGGTGTTCATTGCATAAATCGGTGCAGAAAACAACAACTTAAACTCTTTCTTTAATAGCACTTTGAACTGACTTTTTTGTTTATAAGTGCCAAGAGTAAAGTTCTTTGTTCTTTTAACCGATTTTAGTTTTGTGTTGAGTGGATTATAAGTCTTGCAAACAACAAGAAAAGCCACCGCAAATATAACAACGCTTATCCCACAAAAGATTGCCGTGTATCCAAAAGATAACACTCCCTTTTCAAGCAAAGGGAACAAGAAATACATCTTTTTAATAGGTGCTAAAGCATCGATTAAGTCGGTATCAATAAGTGAAACGCCATAGATGGACAAGAAAACCACTGCATATAACAAAGATTGCACAAGCGATTTTCTCTTAAAACCCGTGGAAATAAGCGAGATAAGTGCGCCCAAGATTATGGAAATAACCATTGGGAAAACAGGCAAAAATATTGCCATTATAAAAAGCCTTACGATATTTACCGTGGCAACTGCGCCAAGCATTTCAAATTGCACGAAAACGGCAGGGATTAAAATTAAAATGGCAAAAATAAGGTCAGCAACGTACATAAACGCGAGTTTTGATAACACGATTATATGCGTTTTTATCGGCATTGCACTAAGCAGGTCAAAGTCCTTTCCACCATAAAGATTATTTGATGAAGTGTAAAATGAAAAAATCAAACAAATCACGCCTACAAGCGCAAAAACCGTTGGTAAGAAATCTTCAGTTCTTCCAAGCTCAAGATACATTTCTGCATAAATTTTAGAGTATATGTATGCAATTGCTACTATCACTACGACAAATATTGCTCCAACACTTAAAAATCCTGCTATGCCCGTGGCTTTGCCTTTTCTTTTATGCACGGTTTTGTTTATGCCAAATAGCGATAAAAATTGCACTTTTAATAAGGTTAAAAGATCATTCATCTGCAATCTCCAAGAAAAGTTTTTCTAGTGATTTTTCGCCGGCAATCTCTTCCATAGTTCCTTCTAAAACGAGTTTGCCTTTCTTGATAATACCAACCCTATCGCAAAGTTTTTCCACCACTTCTAAAACGTGGCTGGAAAAGAATATAGACGACCCTTTTAAGCATAGTTCTTTCATAATCTCTTTTAGTCTAAAGGACGCCACGGGGTCAAGCCCAACGAACGGCTCGTCTAAAACCAAGAGTTTAGGAGAGTGAACAAGCGCTGAAATTAACACCAATTTTTGTTTCATACCGTGTGAATAGGTTGAAATTAAATCCCCTAAATTATCTTGAATTTGAAAGTCTTCGGCATAGCGAGAAATAAGATTGTTCCTTTCTTCTCCCACCCCGTAAACGTCGCAAACGAAGTTTATGTATTGAATACCCGTTAAGTATTCGTATATGTCTGGATTATCGGGAATATATGCTATGTCTTTTTTTGCACCGATAGAATCGTCTTTAATAGATTTGCCATCAATATATATATCGCCCTTGTCAAAACCAAGAGCGCCGACTATTGCCTTAATCGTGGTTGACTTGCCAGCTCCGTTATGCCCAACGAATCCATAAATTTCGCCCTTTTTTACTTCTAACGAAAGATTGTCAACGGCTTTAACCCCTGTTTGATATGACTTTTCTAGATTTTTGATTTGTAACATAATTCTCCTTTTCATTAATAATTTTGTTTGATGTTTTTCCCTTAACTTTATCTCTAGTATAAACGTGCATATTTATAACTACGCCTGTTACCAAGCCGATCATTGATATATAAGCCCACAACAAAAAGATTATTATGCCTGCAAGTGAGCCGTAAAACACGTTATAACTAGAAAAATATCTTAAATATATAGTAAATCCTATAGTGCCAAACACCATTATAAAGAGCGACACCAATGCCCCCAACAACAAGTGCTTTACCTTTATTCTTATAGGACTTATGAACTTATTTAGCAGTATTATAATAGCATAACAAAAAATAATTGTAAACAAAAAAGCTAAAATAGTCAAAAAAACGTTTTTTTCAGAAAAAAGTGAAATTTGATTTTTTATCGATATTCTAAACGCAAAAAGAAACGCCAAGCCTAGAAACAATAAAAATAATAAACCCAACGCAACAAATGCCCAAAGTCTGCGCATTAATCCACGTTTGTGCTTTGATTTCTCACCATAGATATAGTCTCCGTCCTTTGACATTTGATTTAAAAGCGTAGTGCAAGAAAATATAACCGTTATAACAAAGAACACGGTTGCGCCCTTTGATGCACTTTCAGCCGTCGAAGCAATGGCAAAGCCAGCCTCTCTAAACTCTATGGGAAGTCTTGAAATAAAATCCCGTGTTAAACTCACCCCAAACACGCTAAACGCTGAAACGAGCAAGAACATAAGTGGAATAAGCGAAGTTAAAAAGTAATAGACCCACGCCCCTGCAACCGTGGTTAATCTAACCGACCTAAAATCATCAATAAGTTTATTCGCTGAACTTCTTTTCATACAAAAATAGTGTGCAATTATCTACTTTATATACTACACCTATTATGCTTAAAAGTCCACAAACCATTGGTTGAGTTCAATGCATTCAACTAACAGTAGAAAAATGAAAACAGTGTGCTTTTACACACACTGTTTCGTTGTCTAGCATATTTTCTAACTTTGGATAACTTCCCTTTTTGCTCTTTTCTTATTTATTAATATACATAAAAGCATAGAGAGTGTCGCATAAATTACACAAACACCAATCGCTGTTAATATTTGCAATGTGTCTCCATAATAGTTCCACATATCATATATGTTGCCAAACAAAGTTACTTCATATATCCAACGTGAAGATGCTATATTATCTATTCTATTGTACAGATAACTAGAGAAAAATGTGCTATAAGGCACTATCACAACCAAACTTAAAACCAAATTGTTAAATATAATAGAAACGTTGGCAACTACTATACCCAACATACATAAAACCAAACAGTTAGAACAAGCAAATCCAATGGATTTTTCAAGTGTAACGTCATATAAATTTTGTGTGCCACTATTATCAATGATAGCATTAACAAAAATTAAATGCAATATTAAGTTAGCAACAATGTAAAACAAATACATTACTATAACGTATGCAACGGCAAACAATAATTTAGAAAAGATATACCCTATTGGTTTTTCTGCAATACTTTCTTTGCTTGTAGTAGTGGATATGAAGAAAGGGATAAACAAACAAACGCACATTGACGTAATATTCACGTCGATAGAACGCATTCTTTCCACAAAAGACATCATCTTTTGGTAAGATAAATTCAACAAACTTGTTGTTGCAGCAATAAACGAAAATGCTAATAATATAAAAAATACAATTTTTAGTTGTTTTGAACTTTTAGCCTTTTTAAAATCTTGCGTAATAATATCCAATATATTTCTTTTTTCCATTTAGTCTCCTTCATGTAAGTAGTTTTGATTTAAGAAAGCATACATTTGTCCTGTAGCTGGATAATGTGGAAATCCAAAATTTCCATATTTTTTTGTATACAGTTTTCCATTGTTAATGCATTGATAAAAATTATTCACTTTATATTTTGAATGTGAAGTTTTATTAAATATTTCTCCAGAAATACCACCTGAATTTGCATATCCACCCCAACCTGTACTAGTTGCTGTTAAATTTCCATTATTAGTACACGAAATGAAATTCGTTCCATTTGCATATCCTGTTATGCCCCCTACAACTCCACCATATCTACCGCTGTTTATGTTAATGTTGTTTGTACAATTGTTAAAATTCGCGTTGTCCGCAATTCCTGCAATAGCACCAACATAGGACATTCCAACTTCACAACAATCGTAAATAAATGTTCCAGAAAATGTCTCCACATTTTGCACAGTTCCCTCACAAGCACCAGCAACAACACCAAAAAACAATCTATACGCAGCACTACCACCCAGAGGACCATGAATATTGATGTTAATGTTGGTGAATACTAAGTTTTTCACAACACCACTTTCGCCAATCCACCCAAAAAGACCAAAATATGAACGATTATTAGATGGGGTAATTTCATTTGTTCTTGTTAAATGAGAAATGGTTTTTCCATTTCCATCAAACACTCCAGTAAAAGCATTAGTCTCTCCTGACAACTTATAATGACCACCAATTGCGTTCCACTGCGCGTAGCCTGACAAATTAATATCATTGATTAGCTTGTAATCTGCCGACATGTCTGTTGTTTCAATATTCAACATCTGTTCTGGTTCACTAATTAAAAACGGATCACTTGCAACTCCTGTTCCACCATCAAAATCAATATAGTTTCCAGTTTTAAATATCTCGATCAGATTGTCTTGAGCATTAGAATGTAACTCTAAAAATCTATTTTCCATTTCTAATGATAGATTAGAATATTCATTTGGCAAAATATCCCATATCGGAACTAAACTTTCAGATGCATAATCTATCAATACAGAATTATTAGAACTCTCAAATGAATTACACCAATCAACATAAGAGGTGTTAAAATTAGCAATATTATTACTTGCTACCACACTTCCACCATAAGCAGACATCGCAAAAGCTGTATTAACATCGTTTGTAGTATACTTATTTGTAACTCCAAAATAACTGTTTATCCCGGCAACAACATTGGCTGTAGCAGAATTATTTATACCATTTGCAGATATTGCCGTGTCTATGTAATCCTTCATTTCTTCATTCAATACAACTTTATTTGACACAACCGAGTAGATCGAACAAAGTTTACCACCAAAAATTGCAGAACCAATTAAATGCGTACCATATTTTTCAAAAAAATTATCATACGTTATTGTGCCATTCTTTAAAAGTTCTAAGTCTGATAAAAACATTCCCGAAAAAGCATTTGCATATGTATCATTTTGCAGATAATTATTAATATAAACCATTTCACGATTTATATTATGTTCAAACGCATAATAATACTTATATTGATAATTTTCATAGTTAAACGATGCATTTGCACCAAGACCTAATTCAACGCTAGCAACAAAAACATCTGCCCCTACACCTATCCCAAAAGAATTGTTTAAATTGCAAAGCAAATTTTCTACTTTTGTGGTTGAATATGTTGATGAAAAACTTTCATTAAGCGTTACAGTGCTAATTAATAATTCTTCTCTTGCGCTAGGATCTAAAATATTATAAGCTAATTTATAATCATTAAATTTTTCCGCCGTTATAATATTAATTCCTAATCCTATTCCTGAATAATCATCAGCTGTTATAGTTTCGCTTTGCGTTTCTGCATACGCTATTCTTTGTTGCCCACCAAAAGAGTTAGAGATTACAAAGATAATAGAAATTAAAAAAAATGAAATAAATGCTATAGTTTTTTTTGTTTTTGTCATAATTGTTCTCCTTTTTTTAATTTTAATTTAAATAAGATAAAGAGAGAAAAAAGAAACCAAAATTGACATTTTAAAATACAAATTATTCTATTAAATTTTAATATATTTTTTCCGAATAAATTTTTGAATAGATTTCGTCGTATTTGTCCTTATAGAAAAGGTTTGTTCCACTCGTGGTAACGGCGGCAGTTCCAGCAGCCGTTGCCATTCTTAGTAGTTCTGGCATATTTACGCCCTTTTGTAGTCCCACGCAAACGGCTGAAACCATACTATCGCCTGCGCCTACCGTTGAGTTAACGGCAACAGATGCGCTTTTACAAAAATAGCTATCCGTTCCGTCGGTTAAAACTGCCCCTTCGCTACCGAGAGAGATAAGTACGTATTGCACGCCCTTGTCAAAATATTTTCTCGATGCTTTGACCATATCTTGAAGGGTATGTATATTTGCGCCCGTAAATTCTTCGAGTTCCCTTAAGTTTGGCTTAACCATAAAAATCTCACGGCTCTCTAATGCTGAAAGGGTGTTTGCCTTTTCAGCGTCAATTAAAACCTTAACTTTTTTAGGGATAACCGAAAGCACTTCGCCATAAAAAGCAGGTTCAACGCCTTTTGGTAAACTTCCACTCATAACGGCTATATCGTGGTTTGGGGCTATAATCTTAACCTTTTCAATAAGTTCTGCTTGTTTATCTTTGCTGACGGCTTCGCCCCTGTCGTTAATTTCTGTCAGCATTGACTTTTTGTCAATTATTTTATAATTTGTTCTGGCGCAACCGTGGTTATAAACGAAATCGTGAGAAACGTTTTCTCTATCGAGAACTTGCTCAAAGAGTCTTGCGTGGGCATCGAACATAAATCCAGTTGCAAAACACTCTTCACCAAGTCTTGCAATGCCCACAGACACGTTTAGCGCCTTGCCCGAATAAGTTTCTACCTTGTTATCCACTCTATTGAGTTTCCCAACGTTAAGACTGTCAAGTTCAATCGTACAGTCTATACTTGGATTCGGGCATATTGTAAGTATCATTTAATATTCTCCTTTAACCTTTTAACAAAGGTCTATTTTTTTGAATCGGCAATAATCTTTTCTTGTGCAGAATATGGCACTTCTTCATACCTTAAGAACTCTGCTATAAACTTGCCACGGCCTTGAGTCATACTCCTAAGGTCGGTTGCATACTTAAGCATTTCAATAAGTGGTGCTTCAGTTGAGATTTCTTGCAAGCCGTCCACTACTTCCATACCTAAAATTCTGCCCCTGCGCTTATTGATATCGCCTAAGACGTCACCAGTGTAGTTGTCTGGAACTAAAATCTTGTAACTATAGATAGGTTCTAAAATTACAGGTTTTGCCTTTCTAATACCCTCGTCATAAGCAAGTTTTGCAGCCGATATGAACGCAACTTCCTTACTATCAACAGGGTGTTCCTTTCCGTCGAATAAAGTACATTTTAAGTTGGTCATAGGATATCCAGCTAAAACGCCTTTTTGCATAGCTTCCTTAAGTCCTTTTTCAGCAGCAACGGCAAACGGCTTTGAAACTGCGCCACCAACGATTGCGTTTACAAATTCAAACTCGCCGTCGCTTGCGCCTGGCTCAAACTTAATGTTAACCACGCCGAACTGACCTGCGCCACCAGATTGCTTTTTATGTTTGCCTTCTGCTTCAGCCGTTCCCGTAATAGTTTCCTTAAACGCAACTCTAGGCGCGCTTAAAACTGCTTCGCAACCGAATTTCGCTTTGAGTTTTTTGCATAGAATTTCAAGTTGTGTTTCGCCTTGACCACGGATTACCATTTCACCCGTGTCTTTATCCTTTTCAACAATAAAGGTTAAATCTTCTTCAGCAAGTCTATTTAAGCCTTGGAAGACCTTATCTTCTTCGCCCGTCTTTTGCGCTGAAATAGCCATTGTTATAACAGGCTTTGGAAGTGGAATATCATAGAATTTAATTTGTTCTTTTTCATCACACAAAGTGTCGCCCGTGTTGGTGTTGTTAAGTTTATTGACTGCACCGATATCACCAGCAACGAGTTCATCGACAGGTTCTTGCTTTTTGCCTTTCATAACGTAAAGGGTGTTTATTTTTTCCTTTTCGCCTGTTGTTGCGTTAAGCACTGTCATACCACTCTTTAACGTGCCAGTATAAACTCTTACCATATTGAGTTTACCAACAAATGGATCTGCAACAGTCTTAAACACTTGCGCAGAAAAAGGTGCTTCTACGTTACAAACGACTTCCATAACCTTTCCGTCGTTAACGTTGGTAGCCATAACCGGTCTTCTGTCAAATGGCGATGGTAAAAGGTCAACTATTTCATGTAATAGGTTGATAACCCCCATATTTTGAAGGGCAGAACCACCCATAATTGGAATGGTTTCACCTTGTTTTAAACCGTTCTTAACACCGGTAACGATTTCTTCGTTTGTGAGTGCGCCGTCCGACAAATATTTGTCCAGCAAGTCCTCTGATGACTCTGCCGCAGATTCGGTTAAGGCTTCTTTTAAGCTTTCTAATTCGCCAGTCATTTCACTTGGCACGTCGATAGGATTCCTTCCACCTTGAGTAAATTCAAAAGCCTTTCCAGAAATAACTGAAACGTAACCTTTCATCTTGCCGTCCCTTAAAATTGGCAAGTGCGTAGGAGATATTTTTTTGCCGTATTTAGCCGTGAACGCTTCAACCGTCTTAACGTAATTTGCGTTTTCCTTGTCCACTCCGTTTACGAAAATCATAAGTGGAATATGACGGCGAATACAATAGTCCACAACCTTTTCTGCACCAACAGCAATATCACCAGACGCGTCTGCAACCAATATTGCAGAGCCAACTGCACGCATTGCTTGTTCAAATTCGCCTTCAAAATCATAAAAACCTGGAACGTCTATAACGTTAATCTTAACGTCACGCCAATATGTATATGCACAAGCAAGAGAAATTGATATACCCCTTGCCATTTCTTGTTCATCAAAATCCATAACGGTGTTTTTGTCAACCGTCTTCCCCATTCTATCAATGCTCTTGCCGTTAAACAAGATTGCTTCTGCAAGAGTTGTCTTTCCTGCACCACTGTGCCCTACTATTGCTATATTTCTAATGTTTTCTGATAATATTTTACCCATAATAACTATCTACCCCCTAATTTGGTAAAATCCGTTTATCGAACGGTTAAGAATATTATAAACCATATCTTTCCTTTTTTCAAGGGGGTTTTTAAAAATAATGTCTTAAAAAATTACTCGCTCAATTTGATGCGATAAAATTAATAATCATCTAAGTCTATTCTTCCATTTTGGTCAAACATTGAACTTAAATCTAAAGTCTCTTGTGTCTTGTGTTTTGGTGGACAAGGAGGTGGGCAAGGATTACAAGGAGGTGGACAGGCTGGTGGAGGTGGACACTTTGGTGGTGGCTCCTTACCGACCTTAGTACTTGGCGAGCAGTTATCCCCACAACTAATGTTAACGAGTATGACGTCTCCACCAATTTTAACTATTTTTGAAACGTCAATGTATAAAGTGCTTTTATCCAAAAACCAAAAAAAGCCCTTATTTTTTCGCGCAGGGATAAAAATTCCTATCAAAACGCCTTGTGGAAATTTGAATTTGGCATCTTTAATTTTGCCAAGGCATCTGCCGTCGGCTATGTTTATCACGTCTTTTTTTGCAAGTTCACTATACGTTAATTCCATAACACATAATATGCAAACATTTTTAATTTTATGAAAATTTGTTTAAAGAGCGATTTTTAACCTTTTTTATTTTGAAAAAATAAAATCTCGTGCTATAATTTTGGTGTTAATCTATAACAGCAAGGGAAAAATATGATATTAACTGTTGCTATCGCTGGGGTTACGGCTATTGCCATGGTAATCTCAGTGCTTACCAAACCTTATATAAAAATCAAAAAAGTTCAAGTTGGACTATATTGGATAATTTGCTTAATCGGTGCTATTATTATGCTCCTTTTGGGGCGAATTGACCTTTCAAGCGTGTTAGACGGCATAACTGCCAACTCTTCCGTTAATCCTATCAAGATTTTAACGCTATTCTTGTCTATGACATTACTTTCAGTTTATCTTGGGGATGCAGGCTTTTTCGATTACGTTGCAGACACCGTTTTCGTTAAGAGCAAGGGTGGTCAAATGCGTTTGTTCTTAATTTTATATTTGGTGGTGGCAATACTGACCGTTTTCACTTCAAACGACATGATAATTTTGACCTTTACACCACCTATTTGTATATTTGCAAAGAAAGCTAAAATTTCGCCACTTCCTTTTTTATTCGGCGAATTTATCGCGGCGAATACTTGGAGCATGGCGCTTATTATTGGCAACCCAACAAACATCTATCTTGCCCAATCTTTTGGCATAACTTTTAGCGAGTATTTATCGGTTATGTTTTTGCCTGCAATAGTTGGTGGCGTAACAGGGCTTTTAGCACTACTATTAATTTTTAAAAAACAACTATCCCAACCTATCGCTCGCCAAAACCAAGAAAGATCAACCAAATATCCACGCATTGCAAAAGTGCCTATGCTCGTTTCCTTAACCCACCTTTTAGTGTGTATTGTGTTGCTTGCAATCTCTGACGTTATCGGTGTGGAAATGTATTTAATTTGCCTTGTGCTTGCAATTTCGCTTACACTATTTAACGTGGTTTATTATTTTATCGCTTTTCATTCAGCAATGCCGGTTGTTAACAGTCTAAAAAAAGCACCTTACGAATTGATACCTTTCGTTCTTTCAATGTTCGTTATCGTGCTTGCGCTTAAAAACAGTGGTGCAACCGACCTTTTGAGTGGTCTTTTAATAAGTGGAAAAACTTATGACGCTCTTTCGTTTGGCGTTCTATCCACAATCAGCGCAAACTTATTAAACAACATACCTATGAGCGTGTTGTTTGAAAAAATTATTTCTTCAAGCAGTATGCCTGCCGTTTACGGAAGCATAATCGGTTCTAACGTGGGTGCGTTTTTAACGCCTGTAGGCGCGCTTGCTGGCATTATGTGGAGCAAGATTTTAAGAAAATACGATATTGAAATGTCTTTTAAAAAATTTGTTTTATATGGCAGTGCTGTTGCTATTCCTACCTTACTTTCTTCGGTTGGAGTTCTCTGTTTAATCGTTTAAGGTGAAAAAATGTTTACTATTTTATTTGTTGCTATCTGTTGTATTTTTATAGGTTTAGGGCTTCCCGATTCTATTTTAGGCTCGGCTTGGCCTACCATTTATCAAGACCTTAATTTGCCGTTTAGTTACGCTAACTTTATAACCTTTTTAATTTCATTTGGAACGGTTATGGCAAGTTTCTTTTCTGCAAGGTTAATAAATAAATTTGGCACGGCAACTTTAACCACAATTAGCACGATATTATCCACCCTTTGCATATTGGCATTTTCTTTTTCCAACTCTATGGTATTCTTTTGCCTCTTAGCTATACCGATGGGAATAGGTGCTGGGGCGATTGACGCGGCTCTTAATAATTACGTTGCTATTCACTATTCTTCAATGCATATGAGTTTATTACATTGTTTTTACGGAGTGGGAGTTTCCTTAGCACCACTTTTAATGTCTTTTGCGTTGGGGCAAACTAACGATTGGCGACAAGGTTACAGAGTGGTGTTCTTGGTAATGGTTGGAATTTGTTTGGTTTCTTTTATCTCTTTACCTCTTTGGAAAAAAGTTAAAACGTTTCAGCCAAAAGAAGAAAACTTTACACCAACCACCCTTTCACTTAAACAGATGATAAAAACTCCTGCAGTGGTTGTCAGTTGGATTTTATTTTTCTCGTCGGTGGGTTTGGAGTTTACTTGTGGTATTTGGGCGTGCACCTATCTTGTAAATACAGAGCAGATAACCGAAGCCACTGCATCAAGCTTTTTAACCTTTTATTATGCAGGAATAACTATAGGCAGGTTTGTTTCTGGTTTTTACTCTAAAAAATTTGCGCCTGAAAAAAGCGTGTTCTTCGGCTATTCAATAGTTGGAATTGCACTTTTTATGCTATTCTTACCTTTGCCAATTTTAGTTAAGCCAATAATCTTATTTTTGATTGGATTTGGCAACGGACCAACCTTTCCTAATATAATCTTTGTAACGCCACATAATTTTGGCAAGGACGTTTCTCAATCTATAATAGGCACGCAAATGGCGTTCTGCAATATAGGTATTTTGATAATGCCACCGATTTTTGGGTTTCTAGCGCAATGGTTGGGACTTCAAATTTTCCCAATATACTTAACTATTCTTTTCGTGGTAATGGTCCTTTCAACCATTATATATAATAAAATGTGTTACTCTTTAAGAAAACAAAGAAATTTATAATTTGCCTTGCGTTTAAGCCTAATGTTTGATATAATTATAAAAAGAGGTTTTTATGAAAAGAATTGCACAATTTTTTAAGGTTAGTGAAAGCCAATTTAACAAGTCGGGGAGCACTGCAAATTATTGCGAAATAGCTCTTCCAACGCGCGCAACCAAAGGCAGTGCTGGTTATGACTTTTTTGCGCCTGAAGAATTTACGCTTTTGCCAAATGAAACCATTAAGGTTGCAACCGGCATTAGAGTGAAGATAGACGAAGGGTGGGTTTTGAAAATTTATCCTCGTTCAAGTTTAGGTTTTAAGTATCGTTTACGCCTTGATAACACGGTCGGCATAATCGACAGCGACTATTATTTTGCTGAAAACGAAGGGCATATTTTTATAAAGATTACAAATTGTGGTGACAAGCCTTTGACCGTGGAAAAAGGCAAAGCCTTTGCGCAAGGCGTGTTCGTTGAATACGGCATTACCGTTGATGACGACGTGGCTTCTAGTCGCACGGGTGGGTTTGGTAGCACGGACAAAAATTAACCATTGATTTAAGGAGATAAATGATGAAAACTATTAAAGTTCAAAAATTAACGCACAAAGACTTTGCGCCTTACGGCACTTTCTATAACTTCGCAAGCCCTGACGGGCACTCTCTTAACGGAGAAATACATAGGTTTTTCCCCGATAGATTAACGGCTTATCACGATGGTCAAGTTGGCTTTTCGCCAATTCTCGTTAAAAAGCCAGACGTTATGAAGATAACGCAAGTGGAATATCACACCACCACTTGCGAAATTATTATGCCAATAAACGACGATATGATTTTGCACGTTGCAGAGCCTTCTGCTGGCAACCCTATCACCGATAAGACAAAGGCTTTTTTAGTTCCAAAAAACACTATGATTAAAATGAACGCTTGCGTTTGGCATTTAGCACCACTTCCTGCAAAGAAAGATGAACTTTGCGCTATGATTGTTCTTCCAGAATGCACTTATATGAACGATTGCAAAGTGGTTAACTTAAAAGAAGACGAACAATTTATAATTGAAAGATAAGTTAATAAAAACAAAAAAGGCTTGACTAAATGGTCAAGCCTTTATTAATCTATGTATATAAATGATTTATTTTCTTTCCTAATTTAATAACGTTAAAAACGCTTCAAATACAAGTAGGTCAAGGCGTGTTTTGTTTCCTATCACTACTTTTAACAACTGTAAAAACGGATTAGATGCGAGTCAGGCGTAAAAACCGAGTATTTTATGCAGGGCGCGTATGCCTATACGCAACCAAATAAAAACGCAAGGTTTTGGCGCATCACGAAGTATATAAGCCGTTTTTACTCTATGGTGTATTTATATAAGGATGACTTAGAAACCCCCCTCTCCTTTGCAACCATTTTTAAGGCTTCTTTTTTATCATAGCCTTGTTTTATATATAGTTCAATGTGTTCTTTTTCGGTTAAGGCAAGGTTTTGATTGACCTTTTCTCCACCTTCAACCAAAAGCACGTATTCGCCTTTAGGCTCTTTAGATAAGCCGTTTGCAAGGTTAAAGTGTTCTGCGTTTTCATAAAGTTTGGTTATTTCTTTAACTGCAACAGCCTTTCTATCCCCAAAAACCTTATAAATACTTTCGATATCCTTAGTTATATCGTGTGGCGCTGAATAGAAAATAAGCGTCATATCCAAATCTTTATATTTTTCTAAAAATTCCTTTCTTTCGCTTGCTTTTTGTGGCATAAAACCTAAAAAGCAGAACTTTGAACTATCGAGCCCACTTAAAACGAGCGCTGAAACGAAAGCGCAAGCGCCTGGAATAACTGTAAATTCCAAGCCGTTTTCAATGAGCATATTGACCAAAATATTACCTGGATCTGAAATAACTGGCATACCTGCATCGGTGATAAGGGCGATGTTTTTGCCTGCCTTTAATTTTTCAATAAGTTTTTCGCCCGACTCTTTTTCGTTGAATTTATGGTATGAAAAAAGTGGTTTTTTTATTTCATAAGCATTAAGTAGTCCTATCGAGTGGCGAGTATCTTCGCAAGCGATTTCATCAACGCTTTTTAACACTTCTATTGCGCGAAGCGATATGTCTTTTAAGTTACCTATCGGTGTTCCAACAAAATATAACATAATTCCCCTAATTATTAATTGAATTTAGAATTTTAATTCCACTTTTTCCACCTTTCACGCCCTCAAGCATAAATAGGTATGGCTCTTTATCGCCCGAACAAACGAATTGCAGTTTCTTTGGCTCGATATTGTTTTTCTTTAGTTGGGTTATAACTTCAACAAGCCTATCTGCTCTATGTACAAGACAAACTCTGCCACCGAACTTTAAGCATTTGTTAAACGCAAGACACAATTCTTCTAAAGAAAGGGTTATTTCGCTTTTGCAAATGGCTTTTTGTTCAAATTGATTGCTGTCCCCATGCCCCACTTTCATATAGGGAGGATTGCAAACTATTAGCGAAAACTTTCCGTTATAACTTTTATCAATATCTTGTAAACGCGTGTTAATTGCAAAGCACTTTTCAGTTAAGCCGTTTTTTTCTATACTCACTTTACAAAGTTCAAAAAGTGGCGTTTGCAACTCAAAAAAGTCCACGCTTTTTATTAGTGAAGAATTTAATGCAAGTAAATTAAACCCGACCACCCCACTGCCAGCACAAAAATCAGCAACGACTTCACCCTTTTTAACGGTGGCAAACTTGGAAAGTAAAACCGAGTCGGACGTGAACGTGTATAGTTGATCGTCTTGATATACTTTTATGTTGTTGTCTAAAATTTCTTCTCTTACCATTTAATAATACCATAAGTGCTAATTAGTAAAAACGGTTTGATGCATAACGCATCAAACCGTTTTAAGTAATGCTTTTCTTATTCTTCAGAAATAGCCTCTACAGGACAGCCTTCTGCGCAAGCACCACAGCTCATGCAAGCATCAGCATCGATAACGTATTGAGTTTCGCCTTCGCTAATTGCGTTGCAAGGACAAGTGTCTGCACAAGCGCCACAAGAGATGCATGCGTCACTAATTTTGTAAGCCATTAGAGTCTTCCTCCTAAAAAATTTTTTTCCTATTTAGTAAGTCGTTTATCATCAAAAATCAACTAGAGATTGTTTCAAAACCCTTACAGATATATTGTATCACAAACTTTTTAATTTGTAAACAACTAATCCAATATTTTCTTCATATCTTCAGAAACGGTTTTTTCATCTTCGTCATCAACTTTTGCTTTCTTAAATTTCAAGCGATCGACAGGGAAATCTTTATAAACTTCACTTCCGTCCCCCTTGGTAATTTTGACCTTTGATATAAGCTTAAGCATATCGTTGCTAATGACAACGCCGTCACCCTCAGGCGTTCCAACCGTTCCACCAACCTTTGGCATTTTCTTATAAACTTCTGCGTAATAATCGTTTTCATATTCCAAACAACACATAAGTCTTCCACAAAGCCCACTGATTTTACCTGGATTTAAATGCAAGCCTTGATTTTTTGCCATTTTAATGGTAACTTTACAAAAATCGGTCAAAGACTTTGAACAGCAACACTCTCTGCCACATGGCGCAATACCACCCAAAATCTTTGTCTCATCACGAATACCTATTTGCCTTAATTCAATTCTAACGTGGAACTTTGCTGCCAAAACTTTAACAAGTTCTCTAAAGTCAACTCTATTATCAGACGTAAAGAAAAAAGCAAGTTTTTTTCCGTCAAACGCATACTCGCAACCGATTAATTTCATATTGAGCTTCATTTCCTCAATCTTCTTGCTCGCAAATTCTAACGCGTCTGGAATTTTCTTTTCGTTTTCCCTTATAGTCTTTTCATCTTTTTCAGTAGCCTTTCTAATAACAGGCTTTAATGGATGCACGATTTCTTTATCATCCACTTCTTTTACACCAAAAACGACCGTGCCGTATTCTAAGCCCTTTGCCGTTTCAACGATAACACCTGATTTTTCCTTATAATCGTCAACGCCCTCTTGTGGTGCAAAGTAATATATTTTTGCGGTGTTTTTAAATTTAACACCTATGATTTTTGCCATTTATATTTTCCCTCCAAAATTTGAAACAGCAACCATTCAATTAGCATGGTTGGGTTCATATTGAACTTCTTGCGCTTTTGCGCATCTAAAACACTTTCAAGCGCATATACCAATGCGCCCGTGCTAAATCTTTGTGCTTTTTTAAGCTCGCTGATAACTGCTTTATTTCTAACTAAATCTTCTTGTCCTTGGTTTTCAACCAACATATCCCTTAAAAGCAGTTCCAATACAGATAAAAACTTAGAGATATCAACTTTGTTTTCAATTATTTTGGTTGAATATTTTAACACGTCACTGCTTGCCTGCATATTGACTAAAATATCAACCACCAATTGGTTTAAAGAAATCAACCCCTTATCGTTATAAAGCGCTTTTGCTTTACCCAAAGTGCCGTCCCCACAAGCGACAGCCATAGAAAGCCTGTCAATATCTTGACAATCTTCTTTTAGCGCATTTATTAACGTTTGACTATCAAAGGCTGGTATTTCTATCTTTTTAACCCTTGATTTTATGGTAGAAAGAAGTGGATACTCATTGGTTGCTCCCAATATTATATGCACGTTCCTTGGTGGTTCTTCTAGTGTCTTTAATAGTTTGTTTTGCGCTGATAAGTTCATTGTTTGAGCGTTTTCTATTACAAACACTTTTTTATCACACTCGATTGGTCGAATATAACTTTCTTCGATTAACTCGTTGACTTCTTCCGACGTAATGCTTTCATCTTGTTTTGGATAAGTTATCACGTCCACGTGAGATTTTTTCTCGATTAACTTACACGTACGGCACACTCCACAAGGCTCTTCTTCTTGACAACACATAAGCATGGCAAAAATTTTTAGATATTCTTGCAAATTATACTCATCAGCCGTCAAAAGTAAATAAGCGTGTGACAACCTGTTTGCCACCTTGTCACCCTTAACTATGCGATATGCACTTGTGTTTTTTAGCAGTGCAAGTAAATCTATCATATAACACCTTTGTCTTTTAATGCGTTGATAATCCTTTGATGCGTTTGGTTAACACTTCCACTCGCATCAATTACGATAAACCTATCACTATATATTCTTGCAAGTTCAAGATAACCTTGATACACTTTGTTGTGAAATTCCATACCTGAAAGTTCCACCCTATCTCCCTTGTCAACACCACCCTTTCTCTTAAACGCATCGATTGGCGCAAGATTTAAAAATATGGTGTAGTCAGGCATAAAGTTCTTAATTGCATAATCGTTAATTTTTTGAACGAATTCTAGCCCCAAACCACGAGCATAGCCTTGGTATGCAAAAGATGAGTCAATATACCTATCACAGAGTACGAGTTCGCCCTTATCCAACCTCGGTTTAACGTTTTCTTTTAAAAGTTGAACTCTTGCAGAGGCATATAACAGCGCTTCGCATTCATCTGTCATAGAAACGTTCTTTCCATCAAGAATAACTTTCCTTATTTGTTCAGAAATAGGTGTGCCACCCGGCTCTCTTGTCAAATAATATTTCACTCCATTATTCTTTAGATAATCTTCAAGCAAACGGATTTGGCGAGATTTTCCAACGCCTTCACATCCTTCAAGCGTAATAAACATATTTCTTCCTTAATTAGTTCCTAATAGCATTTGCATGGTCGAACATACAAACGATAAACTTTCATATTGTAGATGTGGTTGATAACTCTTAAAATCAAATGCCATAAGAACGATGTTTTTAGATAAATTATCTTCCTTATTTTCAGGTTCTCTCAACTGCAATATTTTAGTAGCATCTACCCCATCACCCATCTCGTCAAGCACGCCGATATTTATGCCGTAAATCTTTTCTTTCTCACCTTTCATCCAGTCTTTATACTGGTCTTTTGCCTCATCGGTTTTTGAAAGATTATATAATTGTTCGTACCTCGTATATTTAAAAAGCGCACTTTCATTTAAAGGATTAAATATAAAGCTTTCAAAAAACTTAACGTTTTCAATAAGCTTAACAACCCTTGCCTTTTCTTGTTTTATGCCGTTAATAATTTCCGATTCTTTTCTAAAACGATTGTCTTGCTTCATGCGTTCCCTAAACACGCTTTCTAGTTTTTCATCGTCAACGTTTAAAACATCTATTTCTTGACCGTCTTTAATAAAGTTATCTTTTAGATACTTTTTTGCATCTTCAAGCATATCGTCAAACGCGTACATCTTGTAAGAAGTGCTATCCACGTGCGCTTTTGCCCTTACCGTAACGGGATATTCCTTTCCGTTAATATTTTGAGTCTTTCCTAGCCCTTTAATATCAGTGAAGATTACGTCTCCCTCTTGAATACTCAATCGACTTGCTAAAACGTTGCTTGTCTCATCTAACATTTCAGTGTTCAACTTTAACACGTCATAACTGAACGTATCCCTATCAAGCAACTCGTTAACCAACTTGCTATTGGAAACAGAAAGTATGGTTTCATCATAATAATACTTAAAGCTCTGCCCAGCAGTCAGTTGAACTGAACTGACGTGATAGATAAGTTCCCACCCTAAAATCGCAACGACGGCAATTATTATCATAAATATCCATTCGTACGATAGAAAGTCAGACAATCTCTTTTTAGTTATTTTATTATCCATTATTATTTTTCTTAAAAATTATATTTGAGATTTTTTATTCAGGTTTTAGAACTGAAAATAGTTAATTAACCAATGCGATTTATTGAGAAAACCCCTTACTTCTTAATTGGTTTCATGGTTGGGAACAAGATAACGTCACGAATAGACGCACTGTCGGTCAATAGCATTACTAATCTGTCAACGCCAAAACCAAGTCCACCCGTTGGTGGCAATCCGTATTCCAATGCCGTGATAAAGTCTTCGTCAACTTTTGCATCGTTACCACCCCTAGCACGCTTTTCAGCAACTTGCTTAACAAATCTTTCTTTTTGGTCGATAGGGTCATTGAGTTCGCTGAACGCGTTGCCCATTTCCCTTGCGTAAATAAAGTATTCAAATCTTTCGGTAAACGCTGGGTTTGATGGTTTACGTTTTGCAAGTGGAGAATTTTCCACAGGATAATCGTAAATGATTGTTGGTTGAATAAGATTTTCTTCAACGTATTTATCAAAAAAGGCAATTAGAACGTGACCTTTTGTTGCGCTATCCCCTTCTTCAACTTCCACGCCCTTTGCCTTTGCAACGGCGCGAGCTTCTTCATCGGTAGCCCAATCGTTATAGTCAACGCCTGCGTATTTTTTAACAGCGTCAACCATTGTTAATCTTTCCCACTTTTTGCCCATGTCGATATCAACGCCTTGATAAGTGATTTGCGTTGTGCCACAAACTTGTTCTGTGATTGTTCTATACATATTTTCGATTAAGTCCATCATATCGAAATAATCGCTGTATGCTTGGTACATTTCAACCGAAGTAAATTCAGGGTTATGCGACCTATCCATACCTTCGTTTCTAAAAATTCTACCAACTTCGTAAACTCTATCAAAGCCTCCGACGATAAGTCTTTTTAAATAAAGTTCTGTTTCTATTCTTAAATACATATCAATGTCAAGTGCGTTGTGGTGAGTCTTAAACGGTCTTGCAGCAGCGCCGATTTCTAAAGGTTGTAGAACTGGCGTGTCCACTTCAACGTAACCAACACCGTCAAGATAATTTCTAATTGCAGACAAGATTTTAGAACGAGCAACGAAAGTCTTTTTAACTTCTGGATTTGCAATAAGGTCAATTTCCCTTTGACGATATCTCGTATCTTCGTCCTTTAAGCCGTGGAATTTTTCTGGCAATGGAAGAAGTGATTTTGAAAGAAGTTCAATGCTTTCTGCGTGAATGGAGATTTCACCAGTTCTGGTTGTGAAAACTTTACCCGTGATACCCACGATATCGCCGATATCATATTCTTTGAAAGCCAAATAATCATCGCCCAAATCGTTGATTGATAAGTATGATTGAATTGTTCCTTTGCCATCTAAAATAACAGCAAAAGAAGCCTTGCCCATAATTCTTTTAGAAATGAGCCTTCCTGCAATGCCAACCGTTTTTTCAGCATAATCATCATAATTGTCTTTTATATCTTGGCTAAAAGCCGTTCTATCGTACTTAACTTTTTCAAAAGGATTTTTGCCAGCCGCTTTTAACGCGTCTAACTTTTCCCTTCTAATTTTTAAAATTTCGCTTAAGTCTTGCTCTTCAACTTGTACTGTAGTCTTAATTTCGTCCATGATTAATTCCTTAAAATATTAATAAACTTTTTTGATTGTAATTGATATAACCCCTGCAGGAACTGTAACTGTAACCGTTTCGCCAGCCTTTCTGCCAAGAAGAGCGTTTCCGATTGGACTTTCATTAGAAATTCTGCCCATTTCAACGTCAGCTTCTGTTGTACCAACGATTTCATAAGTCATAAGTTCGCCCGTTTCGTTGTCAAGAATATCCACCTTGCTACCCAAAGAAACCACGCCTTTTTTCGCGTTATCCTTAATTATAACTGCATATTTTAATTTGTTTTCAATTTCTTGAATTTCGCCTTCAATCATTGCTTGTTCGTTTTTAGCTGCATCGTATTCAGCGTTTTCAGAAAGGTCACCAAATTCCCTTGCCGTTTTAATTCTTTCGGTAATTTCTGCACGTGCAGTTAACTTTAAGTACTCTAAACGTTTTTCAAGTTCTTCTTTACCTTCTTTAGTCAATATTACTTCGTCTGCCATAAAAATGCCCTCCGCATAAATGTTTTTCTGTTTTTAATCTAAAAATAATAATAAAAACCCACTTTCATTATTAACTTATATATTATAATCTATATAATAGCATTTGTCAACTGCTTTTATAAGCACAACCCTCCCTAAACCCCCTTTAATTTTTTTGCATTTCGCATTGTTGTTGAAAAAAAATAAAATTTTTTGAAACTTTTTTTCAAAAACCTATTGACAAATGGAAATTTTATGGTAAAATTATTTCTGTTGGGCGGGGGCTCAGCTATAAAAACTTGAATATGTGATTAGGCAGTTGGCCTAGTGTAAGGGTTTTTTTATTCCGAATAATATATGAAAAAGAAGGTTGTCGATAAGGCAACCTTCTTTTCTTTATTTTTTCGTTATAGTTTATCAACAAATTATCTTTGGCAGTCAACACAATCGTAACTTTCGCAACAGGTTTGTTGGTCGCCACAGTGGCAACAGCCAACCTTGATAGACGTGAGTTCACAGCTTGTTCCATCTGCATTGTGTTTGCAACTTCTTACGTCGCACTTAATACTACTATTCTTATACATGTTTTTTCTCCTTGACTTTATTATGGACAAATTTATAAAAATAATACTACAGGTATTGACATTTGCAAAAATAACTTGTAAAATATTAAAAAAGATTTAGAAATTTAACATTTTGGAGATAGATATGAAAGTAGTTTTATTAAAAGACGTTAAAGGTTCTGGCAAAGCTGGGGATATTATTGAAGCAAAGGACGGATATGCACAAAACTTTTTGATTAAAAAGGGCTTTGCAAAACCTGCCGATGCACAGGCATTAAACGAAAATAAACAGCAAAAGGAAGCGCAAGCTTTCCACAGACAAGAAACCTTAAAAGCAAACAAGGAGCTCCGTGAAAAACTTGATGGAACAAAGATTACCATTCAAGTTAAAAGTGGGGCTGCTGGCAAGTTTTTCGGCAGTGTTACCAACAAAGAAGTTGCTGATAAACTCGCTGAACTCGGCTTTGACATTGATAAGAAAAAGATTATTTTGCAATCAAACATAAAGGTTGCCGGGTCATATCCTGCAACTATTAAGATTTCACCTGAAGAAAGCGCGAAAATCACGGTTGATATCATTAACTAATTGACAAAAATTATAAAGAAAAACCACGCATCAGCGTGGTTTTTTTGATTAATTTTAATTTTTGTTACCTTTTCATCTCTATAGCTTGGTTATAAATTTCTAAATATTCATCGACGATTGTTTTCCAAGGAATACATATATCGATTGCAGACTTTCCAACACGTTCCAAACTTTCCTTATCTTGCATAAGTTTTGATATTTTTAAGGCAAACTCTTTTTTATCCGTGCTTGCAATAAATCCGGTCTTTCCATCAACAAACCTTTCTGCAGAACCAGTGTTTTCCAAAACTATTGCTGGAACTTGGTTTTCAGCAGACTCTATTAAAACAAGGCTATCGTTGTCGAAAACGCTTGTAAAGAGCAATAAATCTGACTTATTATAATACTCTTTAAGTTTTTGCTTATCGGTAATAGCGCCGGTCATAACGACGTTATTTGCCAAGCCCAACTTTTTAGCATAACGCTTAAATTTTTTCTCATGCGCGCCACGACCAACCATATAGAAAAGGAAATTCGGATTAATTTTTTTAAGTTCTTTTAGCACTTCAAGTGAAAAGCCTAAATTTTTATAATCTATAATTAAACCAACGTATAAAAGGGTAAACTTATCACCTTTTTTCTTTTCAACTTGCAAATTCTCTTTAATATCGTTACCATTTCTTATAATAGTTACAGGCTTTTTAAGTCCATAAGAATTCAATTCTTCAATCATGGAATTTGAAACCGAGGTTACGATATCGGTATTGTTTGCCCTTTTGGTAATTCTGTTAATCAAAAATTTTACGATAGGTGGTAAAATAGCAACGTGTTCAAAGCAATATTTAAACTTTGTATGAACCGTGCAAACTACTGGCAAATTGTTCTTTTTTGCGTATTTTATAGCATATCCAGCCATAGTTCCGAGAGTATGTACGTGCAAAACCTCAGGCTTAAACTCATCAAGCGCGTTCTTTACCCTCTTACCTAAACCAGGGAACGCCCACACTTCGTTTTTGCTAACCTTTAACCCTCTCGACCTCACTACCTTAAAAGGTAAAGCGTTATCGTCAAACTTTTTGTGATAATCTGGGGCGACAACCAAAACTTCATTATTTTTACTAAATTCAGTTGCCAATCTTAAAACGACGTTTTCCGTTCCACCAATCCCTGGAACAAAACTATCCGTCAACAATGCTATTTTCAAAAGATTTTTCTCCTTGGTTGATAAAATCATTTTAATACATTATAAAGAATAAGTCAAGCCATTTATACATCTTGCCATTTTGGGTTGACAATTAAAGACTTTTTTATTATAATAAGTTCGTTATGAAGAAAAATAAACAAGGAACTTCTTTCGTTAAAAAGATAGAAGTTGACAAGAATACTAATGAACCGATAATAGTTGATATTCCCGAATCAGAGTATTTAAATCAACCTATCGAGTACGCAGACTTCGTTGAAAAAAAATCCAACAGAAAACTCCGTAAAGATATCGTTAACGAAAAGATTTTCGGCATAAAAAAGATTGACGATTCTATCGGTAAAAGGCAAAAGTTCTTCAAAAAACTTTCTACCATAATTTTTATCGTGTTTATGGTTGGAGTTTTGCTCTATACTGCTTACAAAGACTTTTTTGTAAACAAAAACTTTGCTTCAATGGAAGAGTTAAAGTCAATATTTAAAACAGGTTGGCTATATTTTCTTTTAGCAATCCTTTCTCTTGGGCTATCTTTCTTCTTTAAGGGCTTAAAAAACGTTGTAATGTGTAAATCCATGACGGGAAAAGCTCACTTTATAACTTGTATTGAAACTGGAATTATTGGCACGTATTATAATAACGTAACGCCTCTTGCTGTCGGTGGTCAGCCATTTGAAATTTATCATCTTTCCAAACACGGCGTTCATAGTGGGGTTGCAACCTCTATTCCTATAGCCTCGTTCTTTATGAATCAATTGGCGTTCGTTATCTTGGGCATCGTTTCGCTGGTACTTTTTCAACACAATTATTATCATGCTCCACTACACTTAATCAATGCTTTCCCTAAAGCCTTCTATGGCTTAACCATTATTGGTCTTTGCTGTTGTTTATTCGTGCCATCTTTGGTTATTCTATTTTCTCTAATGCCAAAAATCGGTGCAAAACTCGTTTATTGGGTTATTAAACTCGGCACTAAACTGCGCATTGTTAAAAAACCTAAAGAAACTTTGAATAATACTATCAAAACCGTGGTTCACAACTCACACTGCTTAAAAAAGCTTGCGTCTAGTCCATTTGTTTTTTTGCTCGTAACTATATTTAGCTTTATTGAAAACATTGCAAACGTTTCCATAGCGTTTTTCGTTCTTAAGGGATTTGGTTTGGACCTTGTTGGCATTCCGTTTTTTACCGAGTGGATTATCATTTGTTCAATCTGTTTTATATTGTTCGCTTCCATAACCTTTATTCCAACACCTGGTAACTCTGGAGCTGCAGACCTATCGTTTTTTATTCTTTTTGAAAGCGTGTTATTTGCCGGACTTGCCTTCCCTGCAATGTTAGTGTGGAGAATGTTTAGTTTTTATAGCACTATTATTATTGGATTTATCTTTGCAACACTAAAGAAAAAATCTGACTTAAAAAAAGAAAAACTTTTTGATTTTGAAAACCAAGAAACTCAATTATCCATGGATATTGACGTTTTGACTGAAAACTCTTTGGAGCAAGATGAAAATAGTTCAAAAAAAACCTAAATAATTTGAAAACTAAAATATTTAAGGGTGTGTTCGTTATTTCGAACACACCCTTTTTTGCTGGTTTTATCTAATTTTATTCTTCAATACCATTTATATTATCAAACAAATCCATTGCGTCTTTAACGGCAATATCCATATTGATATATTTATAATTTGCAAGCCTACCCAATAAATATAAGTTTTTACACTTGTCTGCAAGTTCCTTATATTGTAGATAATGCGCCTTGTTTTTCTCAATAGGAATTGGATAATATGGAATATTTTTGCCCTTCTTAAAAGGCTTTGCGTATTCCTTTACTATGACCGTATTTTCCTGAGGTGGACAAGTAAATTTTGTAAATTCAGTTATTCTAGTGTATTTATGCGAAGTTGTGTAATTTACAACTGCTGCCGTTTGATAAGATGACTTTTTAAGCGTTTCAAATTTGAATTTTAAACTTCTGTAAGGCAACACGCCATACTTATAATCAAACAACTCGTCAACGCAACCAGTATAGATAAGTATACCGTCAAGAACTTGTTTTCCAAAATAAATTTTATCATCTACGATGGAAATTTCCTTGCCTGCATCCACCCCGAGTTTAATTTTAATTCTTGGGTGCCAAAGCATGTTCTTAATTAATTCTGTAAAGCCTTTCTTTGGCATAAACTGATATTCATCAGTAAAATATCTGTCCTCTTCAGAAACGTAAACAGGCACTCTGTTCATAACTTCGGTACCAAGTTGTTCAGGTTTAAATCCCCACTGTTTCATTGTATAAATATAGAAAATATGTTTATAGACAAAGTCCCCAAATTTTCTAATTTCTACATTTTCATGCTTTTTAAGTTGAAGAATAGGCACTTTTTTATCCAAACCTATCTCATCAATCAAAATTTTCTTAATTCTATCCGACTTCTCTTTACCATAAAGCATAAAGAGAGAGGTTAGGTTAAAAGGTACAGGCACTAGCTTATCTTTCCTAACGGCAGCAAGCACTCTGTGTTCATACTTTTCCCATTCGGTAAATTTTGACAAAAAATCAAAAACCTTCTTTTCGTTTGTATGAAAAATATGTGGACCGTAAGGTTGAACTAGAATATTGTTTTTGTCATAGACGTCATAGGCGTTTCCACCTATGGTTTCTCTTTTATCTATAACAATAACTTCCTTTCCACTTTCGGCAAAAAGCCTTGCTATTGTCGCGCCGGAAAACCCAGCTCCAACTACTATTATCTTTTCCATAAAATCCTCTAATAATTACTTAATAAGACCTTTAACAAACCTTGCAATTCTGTCCGTTGCTTCAACTAAGTTCTTCATTGAATAAGCATAAGAACATCTTACGTAATACTTTCCAAATTCACCAAACGCGTCCCCAGGAACGACTGCAACCTTTTCTTTTTCTAAAAGCGCAGTTGCAAATTCTTCGCCCGTCATACCCGTCTTTTGTACTGACGGAAATATATAAAACGAACCCTTTGGTTCAAAACATTCCAAGCCCATATCGGTAAAAGTCTTGTACATAAACTTTCTTCGTTTATCGTACTCCTCTCTCATCTCGTTTACGTCACTATAATTGTTCTGTTTACCCTTTTTTAGACCTGCAAGCGCAGCGTATTGTGAAAAGATTGGCGAACAAATTATTGCGTATTGATGAATTTTTAGCATGGTGTCTAAAATTGGCTTTGACGCGCATACGTATCCGACACGCCAGCCGGTCATTGCAAAGGCTTTACTAAACCCACTGATAAGCACGACTCTATCTTTTAGTTCAGGGAAGCTTGCAATGGATACGTGTTTTTGACCGTATGTAAGTTCTGCATAAATTTCATCAGACACAACCAATAGGTCGTACTTGATAATGAGTGGTATTATTTCCTCAATAAACTCTTTTTCCATAACCCCACCCGTTGGATTGTTTGGATATGGAAATATTAAAACTTTACTCTTTTTGGTCAAAACTTTTTCTAAATTTTCTTTGGTAAGCTTAAAGCCGTTTGCCCCGTCACAAGGCACGGCAACAGGCACGCCACCATTAAGCTCTACACACGGCTTATACGAAACGTAGCTTGGGTCTGGAATAAGCACTTCGTCCCCATCGTTTATGGTTGCGCGCAAACATAAGTCGATCGCCTCACTTGCACCGACCGTGATTATGGTATCGTCCCCAGAAAAATCAACCTTATAATTTTCCTTTAAATATATAGAAATTTCTTCTCTTAATGCTGGCAAGCCTTTGTTTGAGGTGTATTGAGTATATCCCTTTTTAATGGTTTGAATTCCAGCCTCTCTAATGTCCCAAGGGGTTATAAAGTCAGGCTCTCCCACACCGAGAGATATAACGTCCTCTCGCTCACTTACAATGTCAAAGAATTTTCTTATTCCTGACGGCTTAATATTTTTAGCCTTTTCACTTAAAAAATCTCTCATGCTTGAACTATTTGTCTTTTATGCTCGTCGCCTTTATGTGCAACGTGCCCTTCAATCTTATATTTTTTCAAAATGAAATGTGTCTGAACGCTTGCAATCCCATCAATTATTGAAAGTTTTTCTGAAACGAACTTTGCAATATCGGTAATGTTTTTACCTTCAACAAAAATCGCAAGGTCAAAACCCCCACTCATTAGGTATAGACTTTGAACTTCCTTAAAACTATAAATTTCTTCAGCGTAACTATCAAAGCCTTTTAATTTTTGTGGCGCGACCTTAACTTCAATAAGCGCCTGTACTTTTTTATCTTGTTCTTCCATTGCTTCGGTGTTGATAATGGCTGAATATTTTACTATAACGCCATCTTTTTCAAGTTTGCATACTGCTTCTTTAACCTCATCTTCACTTACACCGACAATGGCTGAAAGTTGAGAAAATGAGTATCTTGCATTTTCGCCAAGCAACTCGATTAATTGTCTTTCTAAATTCAACATATTCTACCCCTTATAAATAAAGATAGTATTTTATATATTGTACATATTTTAATAGCTTTTGTCAATCATTAGTTTGATTTTCTCTTTATATTATGTTACAATTATTTTAGTTAAGGAGTTTTTATGATAAGAATTTGGGCAAAAGTTATGAAGAAAGATAAAATCTTGAAACAATATATGTTTGAACAAACAACACAAATGGACTATTCGGAGTTTTTTTCTTACCTAAAAGACATTTGTGAAAACCTTGATATAGCAACCCCCGTGCTTATTAAAACACACCTTTTTAACTTCGCAAAATACAACGTCGTTAGATTTTCGCAAAGCGACTTCGTTGAACAAATTCCTTTCGATAAATTAGTTTTAGAAAACGCGCTAATTTAACCATAATTATTATATAATTAATTTTCTCCACGTATAACTTAATTTGTTTTGCAAATACTTTATAT
>JAZUSI010000085.1:0-1515 GCA_045606665.1 Christensenellaceae bacterium | reverse complement strand
GGAGATAGAACTGAAAATGTTTAGCGAACAAAGACTTGTAATGCTATGCGATGTCAACACCGAACAAGATGAAGAAACAGGCGATAGAAAAAGAGTTGTAGTTCACGCTCACAAAGTTATAGGCAAAAAAAGTCTTGCAGGAGTTCAAACACAGCAATTAGGTCAGTTGCAAAATATGACGTTTCAATATACCATAGAAATTGATAAGATGTATTATCAAGGTCAAAAGTATTTATGGCTTGAAAACGGATTGTATGAAGTAAAGACTTTAACTCCTGCTAAATTGCCTAAAGACTGTAAGTTAAACATTGTCAAGTTAGAAGATGCAGACGTTGAAAATGCTATAAGGGAGTATTTAAGCGAATGATTTATATTGGTAAAGAGCCAATTCAAATTCTATGGGATATAACCAAAGAATTATGGCTTACTCACAAAATTCCTATATACAAAGAAACGATGCACGAAGAACCTGCTGACACGCCTGATAGTTATATTCTATTGCGTAGTGAGATAACTGACAATAGCGAACTTAAAGGCGATGGAAAGACATTGACAAGGTATGCCGATTGTGATATAATTCTTGTAAGCAAAGGCTATGCGGATGATACAACCGATAAGCACAATATAAACAAGGCACTTATTAAGAAACATTTGCAATCACAAGAGATAGATTTTCAAGGTTTTAATTTAGGCTATAACGATGCTTTGAAATCTACTGAATACACATTTAGTTTAGGAGTTGAGTATATTGGCGAGGAAGAGGACAACAAGTAAGTTTAGAAACTATGTCGATATTTACGGCGATTATCACACAGGCTATACGCATAAAACTAAAAGTGGTAGGCATCAATTAGACCTTGCTTTTGAATTAAAAGAAGTTCTAAACGAATACGCTAACGAACTTATTCACGAAAAAGAAATGGCACTTGATAAAGCAGCAGATTTTTTAGTAGAAAAGTTAGAAGATGTAAGTCCAATAAGAACAGGCGAGTTTAAGAAAAATTGGAATAGAACTGATAAATACGCAGGTGTTCGCTATATTGGAAACTCTACTGTTGCAGGTCAAAATAAAGAGTATGGTGCCAATATTCCTTTATCTAATATTATAGAATTTAGCAAAAACGGAAAACCTTTCATAAGAGCGACATTTGAACAAAACAAAGACAAAATCATTGACATTATAGTTGATGAAATGAACAAAACAAATACTTAATAAGGAGATATAAAAATGGCAGTTCCTAGTAAAGCAGGTAAAAACATTATTGAATTTAACTGCAAAAACGGTGTATATTCTGTTGATGGCTCAACGGTTAACCCATTAGGCTATTTAACGGCAATTAGCACTGAAAAGAACGTTGACACTAAAGATATATATGGCGATGGCGAAATTATCCTTTCACAAATGAACGATAAAGGTAGCACAGGTTCGCTTGAAATGACGGCAAGAGATGACGATTTTGAAAAAGATTTAGGCTTCGAAATGGAAATCGAACAAGGTCTTGCAGAAGTTCAAGT
>JAZUSI010000084.1:0-7744 GCA_045606665.1 Christensenellaceae bacterium | reverse complement strand
AAAAAATGTTGGAAATTTAGCAGTTTTAACTTAAAATTCTTGACTTAAACAAATTAAAAATATATAATAATATTAAATAAATAAAAGGAAGAAAAATATGTTTTACGCTAAGTATTTTTATTATTATCAAAATAGATATCTTATTATCACGATTTGATGAGTTAATTTTTTAGCGGTTAAGACTTTTTGTTTTTTATTTATACGCCGCCAACTTGTTTGGTGGTATTTTTTTAGGAGAATTTTTTATGACTATTGCTTATGTGATTTTAGCCTTGTACGTGTTGAGTATGGTTGCTATTACTATTTACACAAAAAATCGTTCTAAATCTGTCAATGATTTTTTAATGGCAGGTAAAAAAGGGTTAAATGGTTGGATGAGCGCTTTTGCATATGGAACAACTTATTTTTCTGCAGTAATATTCATAGGTTATGCAGGGAAATTTGGTTCGTCGTATCAAATGGCTGCAACGTGGATTGGTATCGGCAATGCAATATTAGGTTCTTTAGTGGCATGGAAAGTTCTTGCTAAAAGAACAAAGGTGATGACTCAAAGGCTAGGAACTAAAACAATGCCTGAATTTTTTGAAAGGAGATACGAAAGTAAGTCTCTTAAAATATTTTCAGCAATTGTAACTTTTGTATTTTTAATTCCTTATTCTGTTTCAGTTTATAACGGCTTAAGCAACCTTTTTGAAATGGTGTTTAATATTGATGGTTGGATAATTATGCTTGCACTTGCCGTGATCACAGCGTTGTATTTGTTTTTTGGCGGTTATTTTGCAACGGCACTTTCGGATTTTATTCAGGGAATAATAATGCTCATCGGTGTTGTATTGATGGTTTTATTTTTCCTTAAAAGTGATTACGTTAATTGGGATATTTCTTCATTAAAATGGTCGACTTTTGGAAACGAAAAAACAGGTTTATTTGGTGATTCAGTTTCTCTTTTAGCATTAATCCTTTTAACTTCGTTTGGTGTTTGGGCTCTTCCACAAACAGTACATAAATATCACACGGTCCGTGATGATAAAGCGATAAATCAAGGTATGATTATTAGTACTATTTTTGCTTTGATTATTGGTTTTAGTGCATACTTTGTTGGTGGATTAAGTCAAGTTCCGGGATTTAAAGGCGTTTTATCAGGTGTTTCTGCAGATGATATTATTCCTAAAATGTTAAGTCTTTTAGGTCAACCATGGCTACTTGGAATTATTGCCGTCTTAATTCTATCGGCAAGTATGTCAACACTTTCATCAGTTTCATTGTCAAGTGCATCAGTTGTTGCAATTGACTTATATAAAGGTGTTATCAATAAAAAGGCTGGAGATAAAAAGGTAAATATTATTATGCGTGTTTTATGCTTGTTATTTATTTTGATTTCAGTTGTTTTAGCGATATTAAATGACATTTATCAAATTTCAGCAATAGCATATATGATGGGATTAAGTTGGGGTGTTCTTGCAGGTTGTTTCATTGGTCCATACGTAATAGGTCTTGTTTGGAAGAAAACTACAAAAACTGCGGCTTGGACTTCAATGATAACATCACTAGTAGTAACGGTGATTTTAATTTTGGTATTTGGTTACGCAAAAGCTGGATGGAATTGTCCGTTCGCAGTGGCATTGCAAAGTGGTATTAATAGTTCACCACTGATCGGTGTAATCTGTATGATTTTATCGGTAATTTTAACGATTGTTGTAAGTTTATTTACAAAGAAACCATCACAAGAAGTTATAAAATTGGCTTTTAATGATAATGAAAATAAAGAAATTGCAGTTTAATTTTAAGGAGAAAATATGATTTGGTCAAAAGAGGAAACACTTTCAAGACAAGAAATTGAAGCTATTCAACTTGAAAGATTACAAGAAACTGTGTCAAGAGTTTATGACAAAGTTCCTGCATATAGAGAAAAAATGGATAAAAAGGGGGTTAAGCCTCAAGACATAAAAACGCTTAGAGACCTTGCAAAGTTGCCTTTTGTTACAAAACAAGATATGCGTGACACATATCCATTTGGTTTGTTTGCAGTTCCAAGAAATAAACTCGTTAGAATTCATGCTTCAAGTGGAACGACGGGTAAACCAACTGTTGTCGGTTATACAGAAAACGACTTAAAAACTTGGACAGAATGTGTTTCTCGTATTGCATGCATGGGCGGGGCAACAGAAAAAGACGTTGCTCAAATTTGTTTTGGCTATGGTATGTTTACAGGAGCTTTAGGTTTGCACTATGGTTTGGAAAATATCGGTGCAACAATCGTGCCATCCTCAACAGGTAACTCTGAAAAACAAATTATGTATATGAAAGATTTTGAAACTTCTCTTTTAGTCGCAACACCTTCATATGCATTGAGGCTTGCAGAGGTTGCAAGGCAAATTGGTGTTGATCCAATAAAAGATTTGAAAGTTAAAATTGGTTTGGTTGGTAGCGAACTTTTAACTGACGCTATGCGTGAAGAAATGCATAAAGCGTGGGGCAAAGATATGTTAGTTACTTCTAATTACGGAATGAGTGAGCTTATGGGACCAGGCGTATCAGGCGAATGTGAATATATGTGTGGTATGCATATAAATGAAGATTATTTTATTCCTGAAATAATAGATCCTGTAACAGAAGAAGTTTTACCAGCAGGTGAAAAGGGTGAACTCGTCATTACTTGTATTAAAAAAGAAGGACTTCCACTTATTAGGTATAGAACAAAAGATATAACAAGACTTTTTTATGAAAAGTGTAAATGCGGAAGGACTTTCTGTAGAATGGAGAATTTGTCGGGAAGAAGTGATGATATGCTTAAAATTCGTGGTGTAAACGTTTTCCCAAGTCAAATTGAAGAAGTTATTTTGAGTTTTGATGAATTAGGTCCACACTATGAAATTATCGTTTCAAGAGAAGGTTACACAGACAAGCTTGAAATAAGAGTTGAACTCACACATTCAACAGACTCTTTTGCAGTATTAGAAAAACTTTCAAATTCAGTTAGAAATAAGTTGAAAATTATGTTGGGGATTGATGCAAAAGTTAAATTAGAATCTCCAAATACTTTACAAAGATTTGAAGGTAAGGCAAAAAGAATTAAAGATTTAAGAGGAAATTAATATGAATGACAAAATTATTATGCTAGGAAATGAGGCTATTGCACGTGGTGCATATGAAGCAGGGGTTAAAGTTTCAAGCGCATATCCAGGAACTCCAAGTACGGAAATCAGTGAGTTTTTATCTAAATATCAAGATGTTTATACTGAATGGGCACCAAATGAAAAGGTTGCAGCCGAAGTTGCTTTTGGTGCATCATTTGCAGGGGTAAGAAGTCTTGCTTGTATGAAACATGTTGGGCTTAACGTTGCAAGTGACCCATTATATACCTTTTCTTATACGGGTGTAAATGGCGGAGCAGTTTTAGTTGTTGCAGACGATCCAGGTCTTGCAAGTTCGCAAAATGAACAAGATACGAGAATGATTGCAAGGGCATCTCATATTCCTGTTTTGGAACCTGCTGATAGTATGGAAGCAAAGGAATTTATGAAGTTTGCATATGAATTAAGCGAAAAATACGATACGCCTGTCATTTTAAGAACTACGACTAAACTTTCACATTCACAAAGTGTTGTTGAACTTAACGGTAGGGTGGAAGTCGCTGACAAAGATTATAATAGAGATGTTAGAAAATACGTTATGATGCCAGCATCTGCTATCGGTAGGCACGTTGTTGTTGAAGCGAGAGATAATAAAATCGCTGAGGACGGATGTGATTTTCCAGTTAATAAGATGGTAATTAATGATAAGAAAATTGGATTTATTACTAGTGGTGTTCCTTACCAATACGTTAAGGAAGTTTGTCCAAATGCTAGTATACTTAAATTAGGACTTGTAAATCCGTTGCCTAAAAAATTGATTGAAGACTTTATTAAGCAAGTTGATACAGTTTACGTTTTTGAAGAACTTGAACCTGTTATTGAAGAACAAGTTAAATCTTGGGGTTATGATGTAAAGGGTAAAGAACTCTTTACAAGACAGGGTGAATATAGCGCTAATATGTTAAAGAAAGTGCTCTTTGGTACATGCGACGTTGTTTTTAATAAAAAGGAAACACCAAATCGTCCTCCGATTTTGTGCCCAGGTTGTCCACATAGAAGCGTATTTTCGGTTTTAAATAAATTAAAAATTCACGCAGCTGGAGATATTGGTTGTTATACACTTGGAGCAGTTGCTCCTCTTGGTGTTATTGACAGCACGCTTTGTATGGGAGCGAGTATTTCAACTTTGCATGGTATTGAAATGGCGAGAGGCAAAGAATTTATTAAAAATTGGGTTGCTGTTATCGGTGATTCAACCTTTTTACATACAGGTATAAATTCGTTAATCAATCTTGTTTACAACAAGGCAACAGGTACTGTATTGATTTTGGATAATAGAACTACGGGTATGACTGGTCACCAAGAACATGCAGCAACGGGTAAAACTTTAAAGGGCGAAGATACCAATGCTATTGATCTATCAGTATTATGTAAGGCTGTTGGCGTTCAAAACGTTTTAACTATTGATGCATTTGATATCGTTTCATTAGAAAAGGCAATTAAAGAGTCAGTTAACGGCGATAAATTGACTGTTATTATTGCTAAAGCTCCTTGTGCACTTTTAAAAGGTCAAAAATTCCCTTATAAATGCGTTTGTGATACTGAAAAGTGTAAAAAATGTGGTATGTGCTTAAAAATAGGTTGTCCTGCGATTACTAAGCAAGCTGACGGAACTGTTAACATAGACGAAACAATGTGCAACGGCTGTGGACTCTGCAAAAGCTACTGTAAGTTTAATGCTATAAATAAGGTGGAAAAATAATATGAAAGAATTAAATATAATGGTTGTTGGTGTGGGTGGACAAGGTACACTCTTAACAAGTAGAATTATAGGAAAAACAGCGTTAAATGCTGGTTATGACGTAAAACTTTCTGAAGTGCACGGTATGGCGCAACGTGGTGGAAGTGTTGTTACTTTCGTTAGATTTGGAGAAAAGGTTAGCGAACCTGTGGTTGAAGAAGGTCAAGCGGATATCTTGATTTCATTTGAAAGGTTAGAAGCATTGCGTTATCAACATTTTTTGAAAAAAGATGGTATAATTATTGTAAACGATTGTAGAATTGATCCTATGACCGTCGTTATAGGTGCAAGCAGTTATCCTGAAAACATCATAGAAATTTTAAATGGCGAACATAAAGTATTTACTATTGACGCTGGTGAAATTGCAAAGGAACTTGGTAATTCAAAGGTTCTAAATTCTGTCGTTTTAGGGCTTTCTGCAAAGCATATTGGTTTTACTAAGGAAGAATGGATTGAAACTGTTAGGAAAACTGTTCCACAAAAAACGATTGAAATAAATGAAAAAGCATTTTTGCTTGGATATGAAAGATAATGTTGAGGTAGAAAAATTATGATTTGGAATAAAACCAAAGAGTGTATGAGTAGAGATGAGTTATCTTCTCTTCAAAGTGCAAGACTTGTAAAACTTGTTGATTACGTGTATCATAACGTAGGATTTTATCGCAATAAAATGCAAGAGAAAGGCTTGCTTCCACACGATATTAAAAGTATTGAAGATATCGACAAGTTGCCTTTTACAACTAAGGACGATTTAAGAGACAATTATCCTTTTGGGTTATTTGCCGTTCCTCAATCTGAAATAGTTAGAATTCACGCATCAAGTGGTACAACAGGAAAAGCAACTGTTGTTGGTTATACAAGACGAGATATTGATATTTGGGCAGAATGCGTTGCAAGATGCTTGTCAATGGCTGGTGTTACTAGAAACGATATAATTCAAGTCGCTTATGGTTATGGTTTGTTTACCGGAGGTCTGGGTGCACATTACGGCGCAGAACAAATTGGCGCAACCGTTGTTCCAATGAGTACAGGTAATTCAAAGAAATTAACAACTATGATGGTTGACTTTGGCGCAACTGCCATTGCTTGTACACCATCTTATCTCTTACATATTACCGAAGTTTTAGAACAAGAAGGCTTGATTGACCAAGTTAAGCTTAAATACGCTATTTGTGGTGCAGAACCTTGGACGGAAAAGATGCACAAAGACATCGAAGAACGTTTGCACGTTAGTGCACACGATATTTACGGATTAAGTGAAGTAATGGGACCAGGTGTTGCTTGTGACTGTGCATTCCATAAAGGTTTACACGTTTGTGAAGACCATTTTTATCCAGAAATTATAGATTCCAATACCTTTAAGGCGAAAAATGATGGCGAAACAGGTGAGTTAGTGTTTACAACGCTTACAAAAGAAGGTTTGCCACTTCTTAGATATAGAACAAAAGACCTTACGAGTATTGATCATACAACTTGTGATTGTGGAAGAACAAGCGCAAGAATTAGTAGGTTTAAGGGTAGGGTTGACGATATGCTCATTATCCGTGGTGTAAACGTTTTCCCAAGTCAAGTAGAGGCAGCTTTAATTGACGTTGAAGAAGTTTCTCCACACTATATGATTATTGTTGATCGCATTAATAACCTTGATACATTGGAAATTCAAGTCGAAGTAAATCCTCAATATTACACTGATGAAATTAGGGTTATTGAAGCACTCACTAAGAAGATTGCTCACGTTTTATCTCAGGCGCTAGGTCTTAATCCAAAGGTTAAAATCGTTGAACCACATACGCTGGTTAGAAGTGAGGGGAAAGCCGTTCACGTTATGGATAAGAGAAAATTATATTAATAATGGAGGAAAATTATGGTAGCAAAACAATTATCAGTTTTTATCGAAAATAGACAAGGAAGGTTAGGCGAAGTATTAAAGGTGTTAAAAGAAAACAATGTTAATATTTTGTCATTAAGCTTAGCTGATACTACTGAATATGGGCTTTTAAGACTTATTGTAAATAACCCTGAACTTGGAAAAGAAAAACTTGCTGAAGATGGTTTTTCAACTATTTTAACAGACGTATTAGTTTTGAAAATTTCTCATCAGTCTGGCAGTTTGCAAGAATTGTTGCAAATACTTTCTGAAAGCGACGTTAATATTGAATATATGTACGGTCTATCTATTGACGGAGATGAGGCGTCAGTAGTATTAAAAACTTCTGATACTTTAAAAGCAGAAAAAGTTTTTGAAAGTAAAGGTGTAAAGACGTTATCAACTAAGGATATTTCTACTTTATAATTATGATTATAGATTTTCACACACACATCTTTCCCGAAAAAATTGCAGGGGCAACTATAAGTGCTCTTGCACGTAATTCAGGTACAAAACCAAATACTGATGGCACTGCAAACGGCATGATTGAGGCTTTAAATAGGGCAGATGCTGATATCGCAGTAACTTTACCTGTTTTAACAAAAGCTACTCAGTTTGACAGTGTTACAAAGTATGCAATTTCTATAAACGAGCAATTTAAGAATTCCTCAAAAAGATTGATTTCTTTTGGTGGAATGCACCCTGATTGTGAAAACGTTGATGAAAAACTCGCATATCTTAAAGAAAATGGTATTTTAGGTATTAAAATTCATCCAGACTATCAAGGTACGTTTATTGACGATGAAAGATACGTTAATATACTTAAATGTGCGAAAAAATACGATTTAATAGTGGTTACGCATTCAGGTGTTGATGATGGTTATAAAGGTCAACCTGTTAGGTGTACGGTTGATAGGGTTCTTAAGGTTATTGACGAAGTTAATCACCCTAAATTTGTTCTAGGGCATTTTGGTGCACATAGGATGTGGAAAGAAGTTCTTG
>JAZUSI010000083.1:0-2084 GCA_045606665.1 Christensenellaceae bacterium | reverse complement strand
CTTTCCTTGACTATACTCGACTACTTTTAGTGAATGTTTCCTACGCTTTTTTCGTATTAACCTTTCATTATTTTCGTTTAGTCTATTTGCTCTTTTGCCTTAATGTACTATTAAAAATTAAGTCTTCTCGATTTCATTTGTCTTTTAACAAACTTATCTCTAAAAATTTTTCTATGCAGTTGTCAATCTACGGTGCTTTGACTTCGGTCAAAGGTGGCACTTTTACGCCACAAAATTGTTGCTACCCAAAGCGATAGCCTAAATATATTACCACTTTAGAAAATCTAAGTCAAGCGTTTAACCAAACTTTTTTTAGATTTTTTATAATTTTTTTACATTATTTTTTTAGGTTATTCTAAACGTTAAAATATGGGCTTAAAAACCCCAAAAACGTTGATTTTCGGCACTTTTTGTGTTATCATAACCTTAGGTGAATATTATGGATATCAAAAATCAATGTGAAAAAGCAACTGAAGAACTTATTTTAACTTCAAAACTTAAAAAAGGCGACATTTTAGTAGTAGGCTGTTCAACCAGCGAAGTGGTTGGCAGTAAAATAGGCACAAACTCTGATGAAAATACTGCCGAACAAATCTTTGACGGAATTATTTCAGCAGTAAATAAGCATGGCATTTTCCTTGCCGTTCAATGTTGCGAACACTTAAATCGTGCAATCGTGGTTGAAAAAGACGCCCTATATAACTACGAAGAAGTAAACGTTATTCCACAAAAGAAGGCTGGTGGCTCGCTTGCAACCGTTGCTTATCATAAATTTAAATCCCCTATCGTCGTTGAACACATAAAGGCTGACGCAGGTATGGACATTGGGGACACTTTTATAGGTATGCACCTAAAACAAGTTGCAGTTCCCGTTAGATTGTCTATTAAAGAAATTGGCTCTGCACATTTAACCTGCGCTAGAGTTCGCCCAAAATTCATCGGTGGCATACGCGCCATTTATGATGAAAGCAAACTTTAATACAATATATATAATATATAGAACAATTTTTACAAAAACATCCACCGACCACGTCGGTGGATGTTTTGATTATTTTTTTATTTAGAAAATATTTTTGTTTTTATTATACGAGTGATGTCCAAACAAGTTCACCACCAACTTTTGTCCATAGACCTGTATCAGTGTAAGCCTTTGCAACAGCTTCATCAGCTGCAAGACCTGCATTGTTCACATAATATCCACGAACAGTATCTTGTGCAAAATTGATATATTCAATATCAATAGTAAATCTAGTTTCTAAGTTTTTAATTAATCCTGCCAAAGCCGTTGCAGCTTTTTCGCAGTCTGCAAGCGCATATTCACCTTCTTGTACGCCAAAAGCTGTCATTGCAGCCGTTGAAACGTTTAGTGTCAATACGTATTTGCCTACTTCAGTTGCATGTGCCTTATAAGAGAAATCACTTGGGAGACCGATCAAGTTTGCATTGTTGTAAACTGAAGCTGTATCATTGTCAAATACAAATCTAGAAAGTTTATTAGTATTTCCGTCTTTTAAAGCATCTGTGTTTTCAACGATTACGTTTGTGAACACGTTTGGACCAAATTTATCACTCAATCTACCAAATACGTAAGGTTTAGAAACGTAAGTATCGCCACCATTATTTGCTGCCACCTTAATGTAAACGTTTTCAAACGTTGTATCATAAGAATAGTTTGCTAATAAACCAGGCATTGCGTCGTTTCTATTTGATTGAATACCATCAAAAGCAATATCCTTAACGGTTGCGCCGTAAAGCATACCCAATAAGCCTGCTGTTGAAGCACCTACGTTAATGTTAGAAATAGCAAATCCACGTCCATCAAGCGTTCCAATAAAACCAGTAGGATCTGAAGATGCAGCATATGGTCTAATATCACCAGCAGCAGTAATCAAACTTCTGTTACCAAGTAAGTCAATGTTTGCACCGAGAACATAGTATCCATCTACCTTAGTTTTTGTTGTGTAGTTGCCGTCAGAAGCATTTTTTACACAATCTAACTTAAAGATATAGTTTGCAGTTGCAACGTCACCAATTCCATCTCCATCGACGTCATTAAAGAAGTCTTCAATTTTTGAAATGACCTT
>JAZUSI010000082.1:0-2962 GCA_045606665.1 Christensenellaceae bacterium | reverse complement strand
CACAGAACGACATGGCTACGATCCGACTTAATAAAATTATGGATATCAAAGAAAATCTTGCAAAAAATTTAACGTTGTATAGAAAAGCAAGTAACCTGACGCAAGCAGAACTTGCACAAAAACTCAATTATTCGGACAAAGCTGTTTCCAAATGGGAACGCGGTGAATCAGTCCCCGACCTTTACATATTAAAAAAACTTGCTGATTTTTATGGTGTTAAAATAGACACACTTATTGCAGAACCAAAAAAAGAAATACTTCCACCTAATAAAAATCGATCAAAAAAGCGAGTTGCAATTTTACTTTGTTCAACGGGTTTAGTTTGGTTAGTCGCAGTATTGAGCTTTGCTATGATTAATCTTATTTTCAATTCAATAACTCATACTTGGCTTTCATTTTTCTATGCTTTACCTATAACATTTATATTAATTTTAATATTTTCAGCAATTTGGAAAAAAACTTGGGCAACTACATTTTCTATTTCACTACTTATTTGGTCAACACTATTAGCAGTTTTTTTGACACTGCTTTGTGCCTTAAATCCTCCACCAAAAACCTTATGGATGATTTTTTTAATAGGCATACCATTACAAGCTTTGACACTATTTTATTTTATGTATAGAAAATCTAAATAAAAAGCACTTTACATCAAACTTATGTAAAGTGCTTTTTATTTTTTAATTTAACGTTATATTTTTTAGTTTTTGGTATTTTTCAAGCGCTATATTTTTAACAACTTCTAAATCCTTTCCTCTTTCAAAAAACTCATCGCTAATTTTCTTGGCAAGAAAAATACTTTCGGTGCTATAATTTAGAGATCCCAAGTCGTGCATAAATTTACCACTCTGTTTTTCTCCCATAAAATCACCGGCACCTCGCATTTTATAGTCGTATTCAGAAATTTTAAATCCATCACTATTGTCTTTTAATACCTTAAGCCTTTCTAATCCCAATCCATCAACTTCTTTAGTCATTAAAAAACAATAACTCTTTATATTAGACCTTCCAACTCTACCACGAAGTTGGTGTAATTGAGACAAGCCAAATCGCTCAGCATTATATATAACCATAACTGTTGCATCTGGCACGTCCACTCCAACTTCAATTACCGTTGTAGAAACTAAAATGTCTATTTTCTTGTCCTTAAAATCTTGCATTACTGCATTTTTTTCTTTATCTTTCATCTTACCATGCAACAAACCAATTCGAACGTCACTAAGTTTTGTTTTAACGTCTTCATAAAGTTCTGTTACGCTCATTATAGAACCTTCTTCATCGCCCTCAATTTTAGGACAAACGAAATATGCTTGCTTCCCTTCCAAAACTTCTTTTTTAATAAATCCAAGCATATCGACGTATTTATTAACAGGAACTATATTAGTTTGAATTTCCACGCGCATTTTGGGCTTATCACTAATAGTGGTGATATCTAAATCCCCATAAAATATTAACGAAAGCGTTCTTGGTATAGGCGTTGCGCTCATAACCAAAACGTCTGGCATAACTCCCTTGTTTAGCAAGGCGCTCCTTTGTGCGACACCAAATCTTTGTTGCTCGTCACAGACACAAAGAGATAATTTCTTAAACACAACGTCATCGGTTAAAACAGCGTGAGTTCCAACCACAATATTTATAAATCCATTTTGTATAAGCTGTTTTGTTTCTTTTTTTTCTTTTGACGTCATCGAACCTGTTATCAAAGCAACGTTATAATCAGGAAAAACTTTCTTTAATACCTCATAGTTTTGTCGTGCCAAAACCTCCGTTGGAGCAAGCATAACTGCTTGATATCCGCTATTAACAGCAATAAAAATAGCGCACTGACTAACAGCCGTCTTGCCACTTCCCACATCGCCTTGCATAAGCCTATTCATAACACTTAAACCAGTCATGTCTGTAAAGATTGCATTTACTGCCCCTTTTTGACCATCAGTAAACTCAAAAGGAAAGCGAGATACTATAAACTCTAACAATTCCTTTGCAGTCGTTGTGTATTTATTGATTCTTACTTGCTCTTTTCCACCTTTTAAGAATTTAAAAGCAGAAATCAGGCAAAAATACTCTTCAATCGCGATCCTTTCCGATGATATTCTTACTTGTTCAAAACTTGATGGATTATGCACTTCTCTATATGCTTTATAAAGGTCACAAAGTCCATATTTCGCCTGTAAATCAAAGGGGATTATACTCTTTGGCTTTTCTATATCTACAGCAAGTTTTACTATATCGCGAAACAATTTTTGTGTCAAATAATTTTTTATTGCATACTGTGGCACTATGCCTTTCAGTCTAAACACTTTTTCACAAAGTTCAAAAGATGGGTTTACCAAACTTGTTTCAAAACCATCTACCCTTACCCTTCCGTAAAATAAATATTCTTCCCCAACTTTTAGTTTACTTGCAACGTATGGTTGATTAAACCATACTATAGAAAAAACAAACCCCTCTTGTTCGCAAACAACCTTTACCAGTCCACCACGCCTATAATATCTTGTCGTTGGAATATTTAGAACTTTACCTGCTGTCAATACTATATCATTGTGATATGCATATTTAAGAAGCTGACTTTGGCGCAAATCTAAATATGATCGTGGAAAAAACCGCATTAAATCTGCGGTATTATAAACTCCTAACTTATTCAGCTCATGCTCTCGCTTTTCATTTATATAGCGAATTTTAGTCAATTCCATAAATTATAAAAAAGGGGGAAGTTTTTGCTTCCCCTAAAAAATTATTCTAATGCAATGTAATAATAGTAAATCGGTTGTCCGCCGTAATGAACATCAACATCACAATCGGGATATTTTTCTATTATTTTTTCTTGAAGCGCAAGCGCTTCTTCTTCTTTAACGTCTTGACCATAATAAAGAGTTATTATTTCTTCATCATTTCTCATCTTTTCAATAAGGTCTAAAGTAACCTCACTAACATCTTTACCTTGAGATAAAATCTTTTTATTGTC
>JAZUSI010000081.1:0-6093 GCA_045606665.1 Christensenellaceae bacterium | reverse complement strand
AAGGCACAACAAGCCATCGAACGTGGCGAAATTTTTGTTAATTCAAAAAAAGTAGAGAAAGCTTCGTTTGATATAAAAGATCAAAATATTTTAGTAGAATACCTTTGTCAAAGCAGTTACGTTTCTCTTGGTGGATATAAGCTAGAAAAGGCGATAAAAGATTTTAATTTTAATGTAAAGAATTTAATAGTTGCTGATATTGGGGCAAGCACTGGAGGGTTTACAGACTGTCTTTTACAAAACGGAGCAAAAAAGGTTTTTGCAGTTGATTTAAATGATGGTTTATTGCATCAAAAATTAAAAAACGATAATAGAGTTAAATTAATTGTAAAAAATGCCAAAGATTTAAATTTAAACGACTTTGATGATAAAATAGATTTAATCGTTGCAGATTTAAGTTTTATTTCTGTTACTCAAGTAATTTCGACATTTTCTAATTTATTAAATACTGGAAAGAAAATTATTTTGCTAATAAAACCACAATTCGAGATAGGTGAACGTAAGCGTTTTAAAAATGGGATTATTAGAGATAAAAAAATTCATAATATAGTTTGTGATAATGTTATCAAAATTGCTAAAGAATATAATTTAGAGAAAATAGATATCACAACTGCGCCAAAAAATGAAAATAAAAATTTAGAATTTTTACTTTTACTTCAAAAAAATTAAAGGAATAAATTATGCAAGTTTTAGTTTATTACAACAAGGAAAAAGATGAGGGGGGCAAGTGCAAAGAACAACTTGTCAATATTCTTGTTAAACACGACATAAACTATATTATTTTAACAGCAGATATGTTGTCTAAACAAATATCTGCTGATGCACTTTTTGTTATTGGTGGCGATGGTACGATGTTGTATTTAGCAGAATTTGCAAACAAAAATTCTATACCTTTAGTTGGGATTAATGCTGGAAAACTTGGTTTTTTATGTGAGTTTGAAAAGAATGAACTTGAACTTGCTGTTGAAGGGCTTAAAAACAATTCTCTTGCTAAAGATTATAGAACGATGATGTCCGTTCGCTATAATGACAATATCTATTATGCATTAAATGAAGTATATTTACAGAGAACTTATGACAGAACAATTGGTAATACCGTTGCTGAAATTAAAATAGAAATTGATAATTCATTTGTTTCAAAATATATTGGTGATGGTACAATTATAAGTTCACCGACTGGTTCAACTGCTTATGCATTTTCATTAGGTGCACCAATTTTATCTCCTCACTCCGACGTTTTTACTATGACACCAATTGCTGCACATACTTTCAATCAAAGACCTATTGTTTACTCTGATGACTCTGTTTGCTCCATAACAATTTCAGGTAAAGCGCAAGTTGGAGTGTTTGTAGATGGTAGGTTTGTCGCAGATTTAAAGAAAAATGATAAGATTGAAGTTTCAAAAGTAGATAAAAAAGTCTTATTTTTAAGAAAAAAAGATTATAACTTTTTCAAAAGAATGTGTAAAAAACTCATTATATCTGGAGAGGATGCAAAATGATTAAAAAATCTAGACGCGAAGCTATAATCGATTTGATTACTAAAAATGATATCTCAACTCAAGATGAACTAACAGAAAAACTTGTTGCTATGGGATTTGAAGTTTCTCAGGCAACAATTTCTCGTGACATAAAGGAACTTAATTTAATTAAAGTTGAAGGTACTAATAAAAAATATAAGTATGCTAAAATTGACGTATCTAAACACGAATTATCTCCACAATTAATTAATTTATTCAAACAAATAACAACGTCGATCGACTGTGCTAATAATTTAATCGTATTAAAAACAATCAGTGGAAACGCAAGTGCTGCCGGCATGGCAATTGATCAAATGAAATTTTCACAGATTATTGGAACAGTTGCAGGAGATGATACTTTGTTAATTATAACAAAAACATCGTCTGATGCAGAAATAGTCTTAAAAGTATTGAGGACATTGTAATGTTACAAAAACTCACAATAAAAAACATTGCATTAATTGATTATGCAGAAATTCCTTTTTCTAAAGGATTAAATGTTTTGTCGGGCGAAACCGGTGCTGGTAAATCGGTGATTTTGGAGTCGCTTAATTTTGTTTTGGGTGCAAAAGCTGATAAAACGTTAATTAGGAACGGTCAAAACGAATGTAGTGTTATAGCTGAGTTTAACGTTGAGAACAATAATGCTATTGCCGAAATATGTAATGAATTTGATTTTGAACAAGATGATTTATTAATCATTTCACGAAAATTCAATATCGATGGAAAAAGTTCCATCAAAATTAATGGCAACTCAGCAACAGTATCTATGCTTAAAAAATTTACCACTCTTTTAGTTGACGTTCATGGTCAAAGCGAACATTTTAACTTATTAAAAGTGGCAAATCAATTAGCTCTTTTGGACTCATTCGGTGGAAAAGTTATTCTAGATATTAAGACAAGCTTATCTCAACAATATTCGGAATATAAGGATATATTACAGAAACTTGATACTTTAGGTGGGGATGAAAGTCAACGCCTTATAAGACTTGATGTTTTAAACTATCAAATAAATGAAATTGTAAGCGCCAATTTACAAGATGATGAAGAGGAATCTTTGGCACTTATAAAACAAAAGCTAATCAACCAAGAAAAAATTGTAACGGCGCTTCGTGGATTATATGAGTCTATATCTGGCGATGGTGGAGTCGAAGATATTTTAAGTAATAGTAGAAGAATTCTATCTTCTATAACTTCTTTTGATAAAGAATATAGCGATTTATATGATAGATTAGAAAATGCCTTTGCAGAAATTAACGATATAGCAGATAATTCAAATAACATATTGGATGGTTTTGAAGATTCTGAATATAATATAGATCAAATTGAAGAACGTTTAAGTTTAATTAAAGCATTAAAAAATAAGTATGGTGATTCCATTTTAAAAATTAATGAATTTCTAGAAAGTGCTATCGCTGAAAAAGAAAAGCTTGAAAATTTTGCAGAGCTTTTTGATGATTTAACTATTAAAAAAATTCAATTACAAAAAATTATTTATTCTACATATAATCATTTAAGCGATAAAAGACGTGAATTTGCTAAAATTTTTGAAGATAACATAGTTAGTGAGCTTCATGAGCTAGGTATGAAGAATGCTAATTTTAAGATTGATTTTAATGATAAAATTGATATCGATAATTGTAAATTTAATTCTTCTAATGGTTTTGATAATGTTGAATTTTTATTCTCGGCAAACCTTGGGGAGCCACTAAAAAGTCTTTCAATGGTTATCAGTGGTGGTGAGATGAGCAGGTTTATGCTCGCAATCAAAGCACAAAGTTCCAAATTTAATGACGTTTCAACTTTTATTTTTGATGAAATAGATGCAGGAATTAGTGGAAACATTGCTAGAGTTGTTGCAGAAAAATTTGCTAAAATATCTTGTTTTACACAAATTATCGCAATTTCACATTTGCCACAAATTTCTGCTATGGCCGATAACAATCTTCTAATCGAAAAGACTGAAGATGGCACAAAAACAACAACATCTGTTAAAACCCTTTCATTTGAACAAAAAGTTGATGAAATTATTAGACTTGTTGGTGGAGACAAAGAAAGTTTATCTGCAAAACAACATGCGAAAGAACTTTTATTAACTTGCGATAAGATTAAAGAAAAAATTAAAAACACATGATTTGTGTAAGTAATAAAAAGCACCATTTGGTGCTTTTTATTTTTAATTTTTTCGTATAATTATTTTTGATTTACTCATTATAAATCTATCGGAGTAAATATGAAGTTAAAATTAATTAGTTTTATTATTGCAATATCGGTGTTTCTTTCGTTTGGAAGTGCCACGCCTGTTTATGCTGATAATAGTGTGTATTTAGGGGGTATGACAGCAGGATTTTCGCTTTATACAAGAGGTGGGGAAATAATTGGTTTATGTGATGTAATAACCGAAAAAGGTCTTGTTTCGCCCTTAAAGGACGTTGGAATAAAAGAAGGTGATGTTATACTAAAGATTAACGATTGCGAAATTAACAATGCAACAGATATTCATAATTGCATAAAAAATGGTGGAAATTTAATAATTGAATATAATCATGATGGTCAAAATTATATCAAGCAAGTAAAACCAGTAAAAGATTTAAATGGCCATTATAAATTAGGTATTTTTATTCGCGATGGAATAAATGGTATAGGAACTATTACTTATATAAAGGGTAATAGGTTTGCCTCATTAGGGCATCCTGTTGTTGATGAAAATGGGGAAGAAATAAAAATTTGTGGTGGAAAATTATATAATTGTTCTATTACAGGATTTCAAAGGGGTGAAAGAGGAAAAGTTGGCGAATTGAAGGGTGCATTTATTAAGAATAATCCTATAGCAAAAATAGAAAAAAATTTAGACAGTGGTGTTTATGGTGAAATATCAGATCAATATAATACTGATAAATTGACTAAAATAAGTATAGGTAATGCTACAATGGGTGATGCGTATATATATTCAACTATTGAAGGAGAGGTCCCAAAACAATATTCAATATCAATTGTTAAGATAGATGATGTTGGCAATAAAAATTTTGTTGTTAAAATTACAGACAAATCCCTACTTGAAAAAACAGGTGGAATAGTGCAAGGAATGAGTGGAAGTCCAATTATACAAAACGATAAGCTTGTTGGTGCAATAACTCATGTGTTTATTAACGATCCAACTAGAGGATTTGGTATCAAAATTAATAAAATGATAAATAATTAGTAAATATAAGAATGTTTTACACATAATTATGTTTAACATAATGAATAATAATTCTTTAATTACAGAAAATATTTTTAGAACGGAGGTTTTATGAGAAAAATATATTCTGTAATTTTTATTTTGTTAGCTTTTATTTTATCTGTTGGATGTTTTAGTGGGTATTGTCAAACTTTTGCCTTTGCAGATAAAAGAGAAGAGTGTTTAAGTGCTAAAAGTAAAAGTGCTTATTTAATAGATTATGAGACTAAAAATGTTTTATATCAAAAAAATGAATTAGATCATTTGCCAATCGCAAGCATGTGTAAAATTATGACTTTATTATTATGCTTTGATGGAATAAAAAACGAAGATATTACGTTTGATGAAAAAATTGCAATAAGTGAAAATGCTTCAGGAATGGGAGGATCGCAAGTATTTTTGGAAGCAAATGGCGAGTATATGATAGGAGAACTTATTAAAAGTATCGTAGTTGCTTCAGCTAACGACGCATGTGTTGCTATGGCCGAAAAATTATATGGTTCTCAAGAAGTTTTTGTAGAAAAAATGAATGAAAAAGCAAAAGATTTAGGCATGAACGATACAGTTTTTGTGAACTGTACAGGATTACCACAAGCTGGTCAATTTTCTTGCGCAAAAGACGTTTCAATAATGTTTAGCGAACTTTTATCTCATGAAGAATATTTTAAGTTTTCAAAAATTTGGACAGACGTAGTTTTGCACCCAAACGATAGAAAAACTGAAATAAGTAATACAAACAAACTTATTAGATTTTATCAAGGCTGTGATAGTGGTAAAACTGGCTTTACAAATGAGGCAGGTCATTGTTTAACTGCTTCTGCCCTTAGGAATAATATGCGTTTAATTGCAGTCGTTATTAACGCGCCAAGTAGTAAAGAAAGATTTGCAGATGTGTCCAACATGTTTAATTATGGCTTTGCTAATTATACTATTAAAAAAATTGTTGACGATACAAAACCTTTAGATATTAAAATTAAAGTTGATGGTGGAAAACAAGATATATTAGAAGTTGTTGTAGAAAAACCAATTTTTATTTTAACAAAAAAACATGAGAAAAAAAGTTTTGAATTCAATTTTGAATTAAAAAGCAAAATTATTGCGCCAATAACTAAAGGAGATATTTTAGGTAAATTAAAAATTTTTGAGAATGGAATTCAAATCGACTCGGTAAACGTGTTGGCAAATGAGGATATTAAACAAAAAACATATTTTGATATTATTCAAGATATTGGCTCTAATTGGAGATTGATTTAGAATGTATAAGTTTTATTAAATATGTAAATAAGTTTTTATGTTGTAATATTTATTGACAATTTTACTTATAATTTGATAAAATTAAAAAAAAACAAATTA
>JAZUSI010000080.1:0-1739 GCA_045606665.1 Christensenellaceae bacterium | reverse complement strand
TTGTCAAGCCCCATAATGTCGCCAACTTTAAGTTCAAAACCATAAAGTTTTGTATTCCTTACAGAATAGGTTACTTGACCAACTGTAACCGAGTCAAGCGAGTGAATCATGTTTGCTTTATTCTCATCAACAGGAAGTTCTGGATTAAAAGCAAGCGCCGCTGCAAAACCCTGAGGGATATTCTTTGTTGGTATAACGTGAATTTGTTTGTTTTGAACTAACGATTTTGCTTGTTCTGCCGCTAAAATTATATTCTTATTATTAGGGAAAACAAAGATGTTATCAGCATTAATTCTCTGTGCTGCATTTGCTATATCATCAGCTGATGGGTTCATCGATTGTCCACCCTCGATGACTGCATCGACCATAATATCCTTGAAGATACCTGAAATACCATCGCCAGCAGAAACGGCAAGCATTCCCATTTCTTTCTTTTCTTCCTCGTACTTTTTCATGAGCGCACGATTTTGCTCAAGCATATTTTCGATTTTTAACCTATCTAATTCGCCGAGTTCCAAAGCGCGTGAAAGAGCTTTACCTGGTTGATTTGTATGAACGTGAACTTTTACAAACTCCAAGTCACCTATTACTATTACACTATCACCAATACTCATAAGAGTTTCCCTTAATCTCTCAATATCGGCAAGTGTAGTCTTCTTGTTAAGATTTATAATAAAAAATTCCGTGCAATATGCAAACTCGATGTCACCAAGATTCATAATGTCAGCGTGATCCATAACGCTATCACCACTATTTTCTTGAGCAACAGTCACTTCTTCGTTGCTGACGGTTTCACCCATCAATGCCTTATACATGCCTTCATATAAGCACATAAGACCTTTGCCACCAGCATCGACAACACCTGCTTTTTTAAGAACAGGTAAAAGTGATGGCGTAAGTTCAACAGCATTGTTACCAGCAGTAATTAACTCTGGTAAAAACGTTTCAAAATCTTTATATTTAGAACGCACCGATTGTGAATGTTCAGCAACCATACGAGCAACTGTTAACATTGTGCCTTCTTTTGGTTTACTTACTGCACCATACGCAATTTCTGCACCAGCCATTAATGCTTGTGAAAAAAGCTTTGTATCTATTTCATCAACTTTTTTAAGAGTATTGCAAAATCCCCTTAAAACTTGAGACAAAATAACGCCTGAATTACCACGAGCGCCACGAAGAGCTCCTTTTGAAACAGCGTCGGCAATATCTTCAATTTTATTACTTTGACATTTCAACAACTCTTTAACAGCTGATTGAAAGGTTAATGACATATTGGTTCCCGTATCACCATCTGGAACAGGAAAAACATTTAGAGCATCAACAGCCGCCCTATTTACTTCAAGAAGTTTTGCTGCCGTTAAAATCATTGATTTTAACATTGCCCCATTAATAGTTTTTTGCATATTTAACCCCATACAATGAGAATGTTTTAATTTTTATTTAATTCATAACTCCTGTAACGCTAACGTTGATCGTATCGACAATCATTCCAGTAAAACGCTCAACCTTATATTTAACAGATTCTTTAAGCGCTTCAACAACTGCCCTTATTGACACACCATATTTAACGATTACAGATAGGTCTATAAAAATCCTGTCCCCACTAGAGTGAACGTTTACACTCTTATTGCCAAAGACAAAATGGAAAAAACTAAGAAACGAAGAAAATGGATTATTATGAGAAAATTTTACAATGCCATAACAGTCTGTTGCAATATGCGTAACAAACTTTTCTA
>JAZUSI010000079.1:0-3074 GCA_045606665.1 Christensenellaceae bacterium | reverse complement strand
ACTTGACCTACATATACGGTTTTAAGAGTGTCATAATTTCCATTGATTTTTACCCCTTGTTCCCAGAAATATAAGCAGTATTCTTTATCTTTTAAGAAATGTCCGTTTGTAAATGGTGGAACATTGGTTTTACTCCAAATTAGCATTTCCCAATTACATTTCTTTTCTTTCACAAAGTAAGTAAGATAATCATAGATTTGTTCTTTATTGCACCATAAATAAATGTTAATTTTTTTCATAACTCGCACAAAGTCATCCAAGATTTTTAAGTCAATTCCTTTGTCAAGGTTTGTGCTTATCATTTGGTTTACATAGTGGTTTAGGTTCTTTGATCTATCTTTCAATATGCCTGTTCCTGTATGTAAGCCGACAATTTCGTATGGTGGATCGGTAATAATTAAATCAATACTTTTATCTGGCAACTCCTTAATCAACTTATAAGCATCGCCAAGATAGATATTATTTGGTTTTATTTCCATTATCTAACCTCCGCAATTAAGTATGGCTTAATCTTCGTTTCCTTATTAAACTTGAAATTGTCAATCTGTCTAATATCGGCTTGCCTTATTTTAATCTTCAAACCTGTTTTCTTTTGTAAATGAACTCGCAAACTATCACGATTCATTTTGTTGCAAGAGTTTGGCAAAGCGACATTGTGGTGCTTTTCCAATACCCCATAAACCCAACTTGGTAATTCAATTTTTCTCATTTTTGTTTCCCCATTTTGATAAGTTCTTCAAATGTTAATCTTTGTTCGTTTTGCTTTTTCGCTCGTTTCTTTTGTGAACGAATGTTTGATTTTCTACTCATTTTCGCCCTTTCCAGCGACTTTTTCGCTTTCTTTGATAAATTGTGCCACCAACTCGTTAAACTCGCCTAATTTGCGCTCTTTTACCTTGTTTGGCTTTCCTTTGATAGAAACATCAAGGTATTTGTCAAATAATAATGCGATTTCACGATAAGCATTTTTGCGACCTTGTTCTAACCCATCACGGTAGCCCTTTGGTGCTTGCCTTTGGTTAATATCAACCTTGCCTTCGTTTTGTCCACCACTCGTTATGTTATACGAGATATTGTGTTCACACCATTTTGCGATGGTTTCGCGTTCCTTATCATTAAGTTCCCACTCATCGCAATAGAAGTAAGTGAGATTCCAACCATAAGGATTGTCTTTGCTATATAAACCGTATTTTTGGATTGACCTACCCAAGTGATCGTATTGCATTAAGTGTGCTACCGACCTATCAATAAGTTTTACACTTTGTCCAGCATAGAACTTGTATTGTTTGCGATACCACACATATATGCCTGCTCGGTTTTCCATTTGTGGTGCTATGGCTTTAATTTGCTTTTCAAGTTCTTTTCTAACTTTCCACCATTGTTGTTTTTCCATCAATTCTTACCCCATTGATTTTATCTAATTCAACAACGACATTTCCTTTGTGGATTTGTGCATTTGAGAATTGAAAGCAAATATACTTTTCGCCACCTTGAATGTCTGTAACACCATTAAGTATGATTTCGGTGTTATTTTTATAAATAATTGCTATTGTCATTTTGCAAACCATTCCTTAATCACTAATTCTTTCCAAAAAGTTTCGTGATTTTTCTTATATTCTTCGCACTCGGCTTTTGTTCCTACAAACAGTTGCTCTTTGGTTTCCACATCTACAACTCTATAAACTTCGTTGCTTAATCTTTTAGTCCAATCAATTTGCCTACAAAGTTCAATAAATGCGGCTGTAAACTCGCCTTTCTTTTGTGGTGCGATAACACATTCAACTTTTACTAAATCGCCTTCCTTAACAACCATTAAATTGTCTAACACGAATTGATAGTCATTAAGTTTGTCAATTAGTTCGTTTTCATCGTAGCACTCAATATCTTTTTCGCCACAACTTTGGCAAATATTGGTATCTTCGTCAAACCAACTACCGCACATTCTACATTGTTTAATCATAATACATATTCCTCCACATATAAGATTTGCATTTTTAACAAGTTAATTCGCTTGTAATCTTCTGGTGTCTTGTTTGGCTTATTTTCCAAATCAATAATTTCGTTTTTCGTGTCTTTAATTGCTTGCTTAATACTTTTTAACATTCTTCGCTTCCTCCAATATAATTTTGTTCGCCACAGACAATTCGTTGTCATCTTCAATAATTGTTCTACGGTTTAATCTTATAACGATTTTTCCGTTAAAGTCGCTATACATATCAACGATAGATATTTGCTTATGGTAGATTTCTTTCAATTTGATTAACGCACTATTAAATGCGTCATTACTCTCATCGTATGGGATAATTCCATAATCGTTTAGAATGTCACAAACCTGGAACGAGATAACACTTTCAAATTGTTTGATTTCACTTGTATAGAACTTGCGAGTTTCTTTTGCTTTGTCGTAAGCATCTAAACCGCCAATTTTTTTAGAAAGCACGACTATTGGGTTCTTATCTTCATCGTAAACAACATTGATTACAGGTTTCATATTAACGGATTCCCCCATAAATCTAATTGCTGTGGTTCTTCTTCCTTTTCTTCAACCTTTGGTGTTTCGTTTGGCTTTTTATAAACATCAACAGGTTTCATTTCTTTAAGTTCTAACGTTCTACCAGCCAAGTTGATAATTGGCACAGTTCCATCCACTTGAATTAAAGATTGTAAATGGTTCGCATATTCGCAAACTTTTTCAACTTTCTTTTTTTCGGCTGCCACGAAATCTTTTAACTCTTGTTCGGTTTCACAGAGTTTGATGCTACCTTTCTTGTCTTTAATAATTGGTATGTATCTCTCTACGTTTGTAGCCCAATTTAATTCCTTAACCATTTTTCCTAATTTCACGCACTTATCGTGTGTGTATGGGTTGGTGTTTAATTTGAATATTGGTGTGCCATCAGCATATCTAACATTGGCAACGATTTCTTCAATGGTATAAAACTTTCCACTAACAAAGTTGTCCTTTAACCAATTCTTCAAGATGTGGTGTTCTGTTGTAAGTTTTGACCTTTCCATTTCTTCATCTTCTTCAAAGATGTTTACTTTAATTTCTTCCATTTAATTTTACCTCCACT
>JAZUSI010000078.1:0-7123 GCA_045606665.1 Christensenellaceae bacterium | reverse complement strand
ACTACCAAAAAAACCACAATTTCTTGTGGTTTTTTACTATTTTTAGGGCAAAAATAGGGGTTAAAACCCCAAAAAAGTGAAGTTTTTGATAGTTCGTATTAATACGCTGGAATTGATTTGGAATTATTGATTTCAAAACGGCTAAATTTTAAGCCCTAAAAAACGTAATAATTTTTGCTCGAAAAATTTCAATTTGGAATTATTTTTGGAATTAAATAAGGGCAAAGTAGAGTCGGTTTCGTTCAAAATTATGCTCATAATTTTAGGACGTAAAACGTCAAAATTTAATAAATTTCTGCTCATAGTTAAACGGATATAACGGAGCCCTCCTAAGGCTCAATTCGGGGTTCGATTCCCTGTGGGCAGGCCACGAAACAGTCTTTTTTACCACAAAAAAGGCTGTTTTTTTGTTGTCTATAACTTTTCTTCCGCATACAGTAACACATTGCAATTTTTGTCAAAATATGGTAAAATAATAAAAAGGAGAAAAAATGGAAGAGAACACGAAACTAAAGAAACGATATATTGCTTATATAGATATATTAGGATACAAGGATTTTTTTGAAAAACATCCTGAAGAGGCTTATGAGTTTTTTAATTCGATAAAAAATGCTGTAGAAGAAGTAAAAAAGATTATAAGAGATATAGCAATAAAAAAGTATGATGGCATACAAATAGGCGTTTATACGTTAAAATTAGACATTAAAATGAAAATGTTTTCAGATAATATACTTTTGTTAATGGATGTGCAAGGGGGCGAAACCGAATACGCTCGTGCTATATCTTTTATTTTAACAGTTGCCAATATACAAAGAATATTATTTCTTGAACACGAAATTTTAGTTAGGGGTGGTGTAACAATTGGAGATATTTTGTTTAATGAAGATTTTGTATTTGGTAAGGGATTAATTGACGCTGTTTTACTAGAAGAAAACAATAAAACACCTTGTATACTTGTGAGTGGAGACTATATATCATTTCTAGAAAATAAATGGAATACGTATTCTCCTATTTTTGAAAAGGTTAAGAACATAAAACAAAAACAGATTAATAAAGTAGGAACTACTTTAGATGAAGTGGATTATCTTGAAGATAATAGAAAAATTTTCTTGGTAAACTTGTTGTATAATATAGCTAAAGAAGAATTAATTGCTTCTAATCCTGGAGAACCTTTTTTTATTAACTATTTGTTTGATGTAGCTATAGATAATTTGGTTAATAAGGCAGCGGCGTTGTTAATTGACCACAAAGACTTTTCTGATGTAGAGAAAAGAAATGTTGTGCTTGAAGAAAAGTATTTAACGGTATTACAAAAATATAAAAGCGTTTTAGAGAAAAAAATTCAAGAAAATTGTTATTATACTAATGATGATAAAAGCAAAGCAGAGAAAATAAAAATTAAAGAAAGTATAATAAGAAAATATTTATGGTTATTAAGACAGCATAATAGTGTATGTGAAAAAATTAAAGCAAAAGATTACATGATTAAATGTTTAATTGAATATGACAGAGATACACTAAGAATGATTTTAAAAATAGTAGAATGATTGTTTTTGTTGGAAAGAGTATATAGTCCTTGTTATTAGATAAAAAACGATTTTAATTTTTAAGTTTAACACTATATAAATGATAAAGATATTTAAAAATCAAAAAAGGTCTGATGGGGAAACCCACCAGACCTTTTTCTATTCAGTTGTTATTTAGTTTTTAGTTTACTATTAATCCTTACTTTTTTCAAAAGAACTTTTTCTAATTCGTCGTAGTTAATAAACCACGTGTTGCCGTGGAAATATCTCGTTACCAACTTTGATTTCATATAACGTGACACGGTTGCCTTATCTATTTTTCGGTTAGGGTATTCCTTATTAATGGGATTGATTAATATAGAAAAATTAAGAAATAATTCGGTATGTTCACAGCTCAGAAGATAGTACGGATCTTGACGTGTTGTATGTATTTGATTACGAACCATCACTTGAATAATGTAAAAATTTTTATTTAGCTTGCTTTATACATATAACTTTGATATAATATCACTAAGATATAATATCACTAACGTTATATGGATAGGAGTATTTTATGGATAAGAATTTGTTGGATAAAAAAATTGAAGAGTTTTGTCGAGAAAAACACGTTACTTGTCAAGTACGCATTACCATAAAAGAGCAAATTGTTTATGAAAAAAAAGTAGGCTATGCCGATAACGAAAGAAAAGTTCCGTTTAGCAATAATTCCGTTTTTACCTTTTATTCTATGACCAAACAACTTACTACGCTTGCTATTATGAAGTTAAAGGACAAAGGATTATTGAAGTTATCAGACCACCCTTCAAAATACGTTCCTGAAGCTAAAAAATTAAACCCAAAGATAACGATAGAAAGTTTATTGCGCCACGAAAGTGGGATACCAGACTTTATGTTTGAAAAATCTTTTGCTGAAAAATATGCGCCTGGAACACCTGATAAAATTAGAGAACATTTAACCTTAATAAGTGAATATCCACAATATTTTGAGCCCAAAAAAGAATTTAAATATTCAAACGTAAACTTTTCAATTTGCGCCTTAATTATAGAAAACGTTTCTGGAAAAGCCTTTAAGGATTATATGAAAGAAGAAGTTTTTGAGCCGTTAGGTATGAAAACCGCACAAATTGATGAAGTGGGGCTTTTTGTTAAAGATAGAGTTATGGGGCACGCGTTTGTTGACGGTGGGTTTAAGGTTATTCCAAAAGGTTTAGATTGGATGTTTGGCGCTGGTGATGCAATTGGCACGATAGATGACGTTTATTGTGTGTATAAAGCCTTTAAAGACAAATTGCTTATAAGTGAAGAGTCGTGGAAAGAGATCTTAACAGGTTCACCTTTAAGTGACATGGGGTTAGGCTGTATGTTGGACAATTGGCACGGCAAATTCCGTATCACCAACACCGGTGGGCATAAAGGCTTTAGGCTTTGGCACTCAATGGTGCTTGACGATGACTTTGACTATATTATAATGTCAAATGGCGAAGCATACGATCCAAGACACGAACTTGGCGAGATTATTTATCCTTTCTTCTATGCTGAAGATGGAAAAGAACAAAGAAAATTAAATGCAGATGTAGGATATATTTAATAATAAAAAGACCACCGATTTCGGTGGTCTTTTAGGTTTTTATTCTTCTAATCTCCAAACGGTGTATTTGATTGCCTTGTGTTTTTCATTGTTTTCATCCGTTTGGTAATGGACGGTTACGTATTCGCCATTTGCGTTTTGGGTGGTTGATGCATAACCCAAGTCATCGTTAAGACCATTTTCACAAACTACAACTTCTTCGCCGAAAGTTTGGCCGTTATCAAGGCTAAATCTAATAACTGTTGGATAAGGCGCTTTTCTTCTTGAATAAGAAAGAACAACTCTACCTTTATCGTCCTTAAAATAATGTGGTGGCGCACCTTCAAATCCAGTTTCAACTGGGGTGGAAAAAGTTTTACCGCCGTCGGTGGAATATGCGTGGTGAATTGTGAGAGCGTTTTCATTTTCAACGTCTGCAATTCTTATTCCCATTAAAATCTTGTCGCCCAAATCGATTGCGTGTGGTTCAAAATAGTTTGCGATTTTGAGATTAGCCCCTTTTGGCGTTGGTGGAACGATTAAATAAGGCTTTTCAAAGGTCAAGTCTGGGTTAACTTTCATAGAGAAAATACCCTTGCTGTTAGGCAAATATTCAAAACTTGCGTTTTCTGGGTCGCTAAAGCCCGTGCCAACTAAAAGCATAGAGCCGTCTTTAAGTTTAATTAAGCCGTGTGGGTTAGTAACTGGAATAAGAACAGGTTCTGAAAAAGTTTTACCGCCGTCAGTTGACTTTGATAAGAGTGAGCCTAAATATTTTTGTTCTATTTCATCGGTGATGGTTTCTAAATACGCATCAGTTCTTGCAATTTGTTCTGGGGTGTGGCTGTGCCATTTATGATAGACTTGTTGAGTTTTGCGAGAATTTGTAAAGGAGTTTAAGTATATTGCTCCATCAACTTCTAAAAGCCCAGCATCGCGGTCATCAAGTGGTGTGTCTAAAACAATTTCAGGGTCGCTCCAAGTATAACCGCCGTCTGTTGAACGAGAAATAACCACCTTTCCAAAAGGGCACACGTGCAATGCACGAAATCCAGAATAGCCACAGAGCAAATCTCCGTTTTCAAGCGAAATAACGGTTGGCCAGCCATTATATGGAAAATCTTTATCAAACTTACTAATATTTCCCGTCTTGATAATCTTTGCTTTCATAATAGTCTCCAAAAAAATATTTTTCTTTATTATACGATATTGTACTGCAAAAAACAATAATTTTAGTAAATAAAACCATAACAAAATTGCCTAAAACTACTTGCGTTAAGTATGTATAGGTGTTATAATGTGCATATGAAAAAAAATTACGTTTATTATTTAGGGCAAAGCGACGATGTAATAAAAAACCCGTATTTGCTCAACTGTGAAATGGTTAATATTGAAAAGGACGATAAGTGTTATTTTCATAGTCACGCATATACTGAAGTTTTTGTTATAGGTAGTGGCAAAGGCGTGTTTGAATGCGGAAAGTTTAGCCAAAATTTTAATGAAAACGATATTATTATGGTAAAGTCTGGCGCAAAGCACAAGTTTTATAGCAAGGACCAGCCTATAATATATTATTGTTACGCTGTTACCGACCTTTTTGGTGGAGAATTAAACTTTCCGTCAACAACGGGATATCTTTATTTATCGGGGGAGAAAACTAAACGAATTTTAGAATTAAATTCTCTTTGTCAAGCCGAACTTAATGGCAACAAAAACTATAAGATAAGTGCAGTTTCTTCTTATCTAAAGTTAATCATAACTGAAATTCTGCGTTCATGCGATAGCGATATCGTAAAGGTTAATAACCTTGATGAAATCAAGGAATATTTGCAAAAGCATTATGCAGAAGATATAACTTTGGATGGTCTTTGCAAGGTGTTTTTCACCAACAAAAACACTCTTTTACACGCATTTAAGAAAAGCAATGGAACAAGTCCACTCAACTATTTGAATTTATATAGGGTGGAAAAGGCAAAACAAAAACTTTCACGCGGGGCAAGTGTGACTGAAACGGCTTTTGCCGTGGGTTTTTATAATGCTGTGTATTTTGCCGAAGTGTTTAAAAAGGTTACTGGGTTAACCCCTTCTGCCTTTAAGAAATGGTCAAATATGATAAAAAAAGATGGCTAAGAACAACTTTGTTATTACAATTTTGTGCAATAACGACGTATTGCAATAAAATGTAGTTGATGATATAATAATTTTCAATAAGGTTAAAGGGGTTGTATATGACTTTAAGAGAAAAGTTCAAAGAGTATTTTGTTTTTGATGCCGATTGGTTCAGGACTATCATCATTTGCCGCCATTGAAGTTGCAACGGCTTATGCCTTAGCAAAGCTTGGTGGGAAGGAACAGACAGAAAGGAAATTTCTAGTCTTGCAAACGGACTTGTAAATGCTTGGAAAAATTACGATAATAAAGAACTTGATATAATTTCTAATACAGGAGGCGAAAAGCATAATTCTGCAAGTTTAATTGCAAGAAAGACTGAATTTGTATAATTGTTTTCAATAAAAAATAAAAGACATCAATAAAAAATGATGTCTTTTATTTTTTTTGTAATTGATTTTTAGCAAACGTTTAAGGTGTAACTCTGTTAATATCCCTTGGAAACATAGTCGTTTCTCTAACGTTTTTAGCACCGAGTAAGTGCATTGTAAGTCTTTCTAAACCGATGCCAAGTCCACCATGTGGAGGTGCACCATATTTATGGAGCATTAGGTAAGTTTCAAACTGTTCTGGATTCATACCACATTTAACCATCTTTTCAACTTGCTCTTTATAATCGTGAATTCTTTGTCCACCAGAAGTGATCTCTAATCCTCTAAAGAGAAGGTCAAAAGAAAGTGTGAATTCTGGGTCAGCAGGGTCATCCATAGTATAGAATGGGCGTTTTTTAGATGGATAGTGAGTTACGAATAAAAAGTCGCTACCAAGTTCTTTCTTAGCATATTTACCGAGGAGTTCTTCTTCGGTTGGGTCAAAGTCTTTCATATCTTGTGGTTGATACTTAAACTTTTTCATAATAAGTTCTTTTGCATCCATAAACTTAATAGATGGAACTTCGTTAATTTCAGGAACGTCAACGTGTAAAAGTTCAAGTTCATCCTTATATTCATTCTTCAAAAGGTCCATAATGTACTTAAGAACTTTAACTTCCATGTTCATAATATCAGTAAAGTCGTTGATAAAGCCTATTTCAAAGTCCATAGAAGTATATTCGTTTAAATGGCGAGAAGTATCGTGATGTTCAGCTCTAAAAACTGGCGCAACTTCAAAAACCCTTTGATAAACGCCAACAAGCGCTTGCTTATATAATTGTGGGGATTGAGCAAGATAAACTTCTTTTCCAAAGTAATCTAACTTAAAAATATTTGTTCCACCCTCTGCGCCTGCAAAGTTGATTTTTGGTGAACGAATTTCTGTGAATCCGTTTTTCATCAAACATTCTCTGAAACCACGAGCAATACCTTCTTGAACTTTAAATATTGCACGTTCTTTAGGGTTGCGCATAGAGATAGGGCGAAGGTCTAGTATAGTGTTTAATTGAATGTTGTCAAGTTGTTTTTTGTTGATAACGATAGGCAAGCCCTCTGCAGGCAAAGACAAAATTTCAATATTGTGTATTTGAAGTTCATATCTAACGTTGCCTTTAGCGTCCGTGCTTGCAACTACTTTACCCGTAACTTTAACGCAAGCTTCTTCACAAAGTTTATCGTCCCAACGATAATCTGAAAATTCAGGTGCGTAAACGCATTGAATAGTGTCCTTTGCTGTTCTTATGATAACAAAAGAAAAGCCAGTCATTTCGCGAATACGATGAATATAACCCTTGATGGATACCACTTGTCCATCAAATGCACCGAATTCGCTAAAGCTAATAGTATCGGAAATAATATTTCCACAAATTTTATCCATAATTGTACTCCTATATGTCCTAGCAATCTACTATACTATGATATCACGATTTGGGGGTTTAAGCAAGCAAAATATAAAAAAAATTATAATCTTTCCTTACCAAAGCCATTTA
>JAZUSI010000077.1:0-3557 GCA_045606665.1 Christensenellaceae bacterium | reverse complement strand
GTCATTTCAATATAGCCGTCTTCTTTTGCATTTATATCAATGTAAGTGGTGTTTTCATAAGGGTGCTTATAACAAATTTCAAAGTCGTTTTTAAGCATCATAACGTCATCTCTTTCTTTCCATGGATTATCCGTTTCTCCATATCCATTGCCGTATGCGTTTGACTGACCTGCAAGTAAAATAATATCGTACTCTGAATTATCGTAATTTAAGATTTTCATAATTTTCTCCTTATTTTCTTTCCTTGTAGTAATAATAATATTTACACTCACGATTTGAGTTATATAACTTTCTTTCTCTGTCGGGCTTTTTACCAAACTCTTTTGGGAAATTTTTCGCACTCGTTATTATGAACGCCGACCAATTATCCAATCTTTTATAAAGATTACCTAATTCCTTATTGCAAATGCTAGCTTCCTGTTTATCAAAAACTCTTTCACCGTATGGTGGATTGGTTATAATCGTGCCGTTTGAAAGACTGTTTTTTACGTTTTTAACGTCGCAAACCGAGAAATTGATTTTATCTAACACCCCTGCTCTTTCAGCGTGGCGTTTAGCAAGTTTAATTGCCTTTGGGTCTATGTCTGAAGCAAAAAACTCTAACTTTTGATTGCGATTTTCTTTATCAAGCGCTTCCTCATAAGCAAGGTCAAAATATTTTTGGTCAAAATTTCCCCAATCATTAAAGGCAAAGCGCCTTCCAATGCCACCTGCAATATTTAAAGCTATTCTCGCGCTCTCAATCGCAATTGTACCCGAACCACAAAAAGGGTCTAAAAATGGATTTTTATAGTAAAAATCGCTTAATAATATCATTGCAGATGCTAAAGTTTCCTTTATTGGTGCAATTCCCACAAGGTCACGATATCCCCTTTTATGAAGACCAGCGCCACTTGTGTTTATGTATAAAGACACAACGTCCTTAAAAATCGAAAACTCAACTGCATATTCACTGCCGTTTTCATAGAGTTTTTGATTATAAACCGACGTCAATCTATCTGCAATCGCCTTTTTTACTATACTTTGGCAAGCAGAAATTGCATAAAGTCCACTCTTAACGCATTTTCCGTTAACTACAATCTTTGCCGTCGGTGGGATAAAATCTTCCCAACGGGTTGACCTTACCCCGTCGAACAACTCGTCAAACGTGGTTGCCGAAAACTCGTTTACTTTTATATACACCCTATCAGCGCACCTTAAAAACAAGTTACATCTAGCAACGTCAAGCATACCACCAGAAAAAGTGAGCGAACCGTTAAGTGCCGGAACGTCCTCAACCCCGAGCCTTTTTAATTCGCTTTTAACCACCTTTTCCACGCCCGACGCACATGTTAAAGTTATATCAAATTTATCGCAAAAATCATATTTTTTTCTCATTATTTCTATTTTAAACAATATTATAAAATATTGCAACTATTTTTTATTTATTTTTATTAAAAGTTAATTATTATAAACGAAACATAAACGCCTTTTTTAAGACTTTTTTAAAGAAATGAAATAAAAATTTTTAAAAAGGTATTGTCAATAAGGCTTTTTTATTATATAATGTATTAAATAAAAGCTACCAGCATTAAGGAGGTTTTATGGAAAATAAGAGAAATTATATTAAAGATTTATTTAAAAATTGGCATTTAATTCTTGCACTTCTTTTAACAAGTATTGCAATGACTTTCATTGTTGGAAGTTATATATTTGGTTTTTGGAAAGTAGTATTTGCCAACAAACATATCCTTTCATTAACTATTCTAATTTTTGCAATATTTGCAATTGTGCTTGGCATATATCTTTGCATTAACTTGAAGAATAAAAACTTAACTATTGCCGATTCTTTATACTTAGCCTTTTGGCTTATAGGTGTTGTGTTTTTAATATTTACTTGCTTTGCCATTAAATCATTTAACGCTGAAAGACTTATATTTACTATTGCTTTTATTATCATTGGCTGTCTTTTAACCGTTTTTAGAGTTTATTTATACAACAAAGGTGCCTCTAGAAAAAATTTTGTTGCAAAAAACAAAATTTCCAAATATTATTACGGAATTTTTTCAAAATTTTCTTTCATCACCGTTCTTATCACCAGTGGTGTGTGCGTTTTATTTTCTTATTTCTTAACAGAGGCTGAAGTTATTGATACTATTAGACATGTCAAAACCTTTATAATTTGTTCAATTTGTATATTACCAACCTTTGTTTATGCAATAACTAAAATTAAAAGTCCATGCGTAACTATTTTTGATGTCTTGGGTACTTCTTGTATTTTAGCTTTTCCTTTAATTTTAGTTAAGCTTTTAATCCTTTCTTATTCCCCACTTAAAATAAGTATATGGGCAGTAGCATTTATAATCTTTATAGTTTATCTCTTTTTTAGATTTAAGTTCTTTAACCCAGAAGCTAGTATTGACGTAAAAGAAAAAGAAGGTTATTTTTCTAATCTTTTTGAAAAATATGATATAGGCTTAATTTTAAGCATTGGTGGACTTATTGCAATGATTTCCACACTTTTAATAGATTGTGACATATTACATCCTATATATGTCGGTGATTCGGTTGTTCTTTCTGCACAATTACTTCCTAATGTTGTTCTTACTTTGCTTTCTCTTATAACTCTTGCATTTTTTGCAACGACAGTGTTAATTGGTTGTAGAAAAAAAGGTGTTGGATTAATTGATTTATTCTTAATATTCTGCCTATCATTTATAGCGTTTAGTTTTATCGCCCTAATCTCTCACCCATCACTTATAATGCTTTGGCTTTTAATTGCCTTTTTAATCTACTCAATAATAATGCTTATAATCAGAATTAAAAATTATAAATAAAAATTTTTATAAAATTTAAGAAGACTAACAAAATTTTGTTAGTCTTCTTTTTTGTCTTATTTTTTGTTTCTTGTTTTACATAATATCAGAGTCAACTGAAGTCTTTAACCATTGTGCTTGATACGTTACATTTGTTCCATCATGAACGAACTTGTACTCTCCATCAATCATTTCAAGCATTTCATTGGTTGTTAAATTTTTCCACCCCAAGAATTTATAGCCCCAACATTCTAATGTTGGCAAAATAACTTCTTGATCTATAAAAGGGGTTAACGTAACTTGTGTAAGCCCAACAACTAATTTACCACTTAGGTTTTTATCTAAGGTTATTACACCATTATTTTCGCCCCATTTTGCTATCAACGTTACGTTTCTAGCCTCTATAGTGTTAAAATCATAAATAGCAACTGATCCTTCTTCATACCAACCTAAGAAAACATATCCATCTTTTGTTGGATATTCAGGCGCAACAACAGAAGTTCCATAATCTTGCGTTATAGTTTCAACCTCTGTTCCTCCGTCACTATTAAACGTTATTGAATATTGATTTATCTGCCATTTCGCTTTTAATTCTATGTTTCTCGCTTCTATAGTATCAAATTCGTATTCAGTTTCTGATCCCTCTTCATACCATCCTATAAACGTATATCCTTCTCTAGTTGGATCTTCTGGGGCATCAATCGTTACCTTAAAGTCTTCGATTATTTTTGAAACTGCCGTTCCTCGGTCACTATCAAAGGT
>JAZUSI010000076.1:0-4169 GCA_045606665.1 Christensenellaceae bacterium | reverse complement strand
GTTTTTGCAAGAACTTTATATAATAAAAGTATTAATGGGCAATTAACAACAAGTACAATTCAAATTCCAAATCAATTTTTAAATAATATTACTATTTTAAAAGAAAATCTTTTTGGGCAAACATATATGATTATTTGTAATAACAATCAAGAATTTGTAAAAAACGAATATGAAGAAGTGTATGTAAATTTTGCAAATAGTTGGAATATTCAAAATAGAAACAATCCCAATAATATAATATTTAATGTTCCAGGCGCTATTCGATTTAATCAATCAATAACTGGAATAAATGATTATAATTTGGCTTCATCAATAAAATATAGAATAAATTATGATGATGACACTTATATAGTAAAAACCTTTAATAGCACACAAATTGCTCAAATAGATAATGTTCCACCTTGGACTTATCGTTTTACTTGGGGAATATATAATCCAAGTGATAAAAATATATTATCAATAGATATTATAAGTGCTGATGAAAACACAATTTATCAAACAATAAATAATTTGAATTTTGGCTTTAACAAATACTATACTCTTACGCAAGACGTATATGTGATATAATATAATAAAGAGGAGGTAAAAAATGGATAATGGAACAATAATGATACTTTTAGGTTTCGTTGGTTCACTTATTGCCGTGATGACACCAATTATAAAGTTGAATTCAAGCATAACAAAATTAAATGTTAGTATTGATAACATAAATAGTATGCTTGGGGAAAACAAAGGCGTATTGAAAGAACACGAAGAAAAAATAAATGACCACGAAACAAGACTTTCGATAATAGAAAGTAAAGGAGGTAAAAGATAATGTCAAAAATAACTTATGCAAACAAAGAAGCACTTTATGAAAATAGTGATATTGCAGATATTAACAAAGTAAAAGCAGAAGATATGAACGAAATAAAAGAATGCGTAAATAACAATGATGATATGCTTACGGGTGGCGAAGTTGCTGGAAATATGGTAGTAGAAAGCATAAGAACGAAGAATATGCTTAATATAAAATCAATGTATGGTGCTACAACAGGAGGAGCAAATACTGATATTTCAACATCAAACAATGTTCAAATAACTAGCATTACAAATTCTAGTGTTTCATTTACAACAAGTGCAAATTGGAACGGTGTTGCTTGCGATTTTATTGAGGTAAAACCATCTAATGAATATATACTATCTTTTCAAAGCTCTACTGCGACAAATCAAATGTTTGTAAAGATATGTTTATATGATGGTTCAAAAGCATTTATTCAAGATATTTATGCAACTGGTAATTTAAACTTTACTATAACAACAACTTCTGCTACAAAATATGTAAAAGTAATTATTGAAAAAATAGAAAGTTCAAGCTCTGCAATAATTCTCTCAAATATTCAACTTGAGGAAGGTTCAACTGCTACGGATTATAGTGAGTATCAAGATTTAAACCCTGGTAGTATCACTACATATACAGACGCTAATGGTTGGATAATAAAAAAATATAGTAACAGAACATTTGAAGCATTCTATCCTTTTACTGCATCAAATTCAACAACTGCTACTAATAGTTTGTTTGGTAATTATAGTTCAGCAACGCTTACAATACCACTTCCTGATATTTTAAGCAATAGTTACAATATAGTATATTATGATTTAAATGCTTCGTTTACTAACGCTTTCTCTTTTGCTGTAACGTGGCCTCAAGCCTCAAACCTTGCATATAGAATAGTATCTTCTGGGCAAGTATCTACTGCAACATCATATCGTTTAAGTGCGTATGTATCTGGAAAATATTAGGAGGCTCTATGTTTATACTAGGTTTATTTTTAGGAACTATCGTTGGTTTTACTTTACTTGCGTTAGTGCAAGTGGGTAGTAGAAAGGAAAAATAATTATGAAAAAAGAATGGAAAGAATTATCTTTTAAAGAAAAGGTTAAAAAGGTAAGCAAGTATGCAATGAATATACTTGCAATCATCAATGGTTTATTAATTAAATTATCGCCAGTTTGGAATTGGCATATTGATAAAATTATAGAAACTATATCAATTGTAATTGGTGTTATAGGTGTTTGGCTTGTTGGTGGCAAAATATTTGGAACACCAAAAGTTGATGAATTAATTTCACAAGAACAACCTTTTAAAGATATTAAGGAGGATTAATTATGGCTGCATACAAAGGTTTTGTAAAAGTTACCACAAAATCATATAAAGACTGGCGTAAAGCCACAATCGGCAATGCCTATGATGTGGACGGGCAAGCAGGTTATCAATGCTATGATTATGCAAACTTGTTTTGGAAGAACGCGACAGGTCGCTGGGTAGTAAGTAAAACTAAAGACGGCGGTGTTAAAGGTGGCGCTTCTGGAATATGGGGTGCACGCGAAGAAAACAACAAAGGCAACGAGTTTATCCTTGTTACTGATTATAAGAAACTTAAAAAGGGCGATATAATCATTACAAACAATAATAAATGGGGGCACGTGTGCTTCCTAGATCAAGATTTCAAGGATACAAAATATTTAAAAGTATTAGGTCAAAATCAAGGGGGCACAAGTGGAAAATTGCCAGGTGCAAAAGTCAAGGATATTGATTGGGCTTTTAAAAAGTATTTTCTTGGCGCATTTAGATTTAGAGTATGGGATAACACACCAAAATATGATAAAGGAATATACCAATGCTTATATAATATGCACATAAGAAAAAAGCCAAACGGAAAACCAGTTAAAGTTAAAGATTGTACAAGTGCAATGAGTAGTGCATTAACAAGTAAAAACCCAAATGCCGACGCTATTGTTAAGAAAGGTACAAACTTTACTGCCTTAAGTATTGTAAAAGACGGCAATGGCTACTGGGCTAAAAATTATTCCGGATATATTTGTATTGATGACGGAAAAACACAATATTGTAAGAAAAACTAAAAGCAAAAGTCATACATATATGTTTTTAGTTAGAATTAGACGCGTAGAGCGTCTTTTTTTATTTTCTAGTATATTTATATTATTTTAATTAAAAGTGTCTTAAATGACTTAAAAGCGGTGTTTTACACATTTTACATATTTTTTTAAAATGTAATGTTTTTGTATTGCTTTTCAATTACAAGTATGTTATACTAGGTTTAACAAATAGAAAGAGAGGGAATGAAAATGAAATTTAAGAATTGGGTGTCTATTACACTAATGATTATATCTGCATTTAGTATTTTTTACTTTGTGTTATATAGTGAACCGATTAAATTAAATGTGATAGGTTTAATCATCACAATAATTTGTACTTTATTACTTGCAAAATATTCTAAAATATGCAATGAAGATAATTATAGAAAATAAGAAAGGTGGTGTTATTTTTGAAAACAAAGCAAGTAAGATTAAAACCAAGCACTATTAAGTGGATTGAAGACCAAGCAGAAAAAGAGGGTTTAACATTTAGTACAATGTTAAGAACTATACTTGAACGTGAAGAATTTAGAGATGAAATTGTTAAGGAATTTGAAAAAAAGAAAAGAGGAAATAAATAATGAAAAAAATATTAATAATATTAATCCCTATAATTATATTAATTGGGATAATAAGTTTTATAAAATTAAAACCATATACTATAAAAGACCGCGAAAGATTAATGAGTATCTATTTGGAAGAAAAGAAAGCAAATATATTTGATTATATGAGATTGGATATGGACAAAGATCACACTTTTACTTTATATGACGTAGTTTTAGTTCAACAAAAAATAAATGAAAGAAGGAAATAATATGAACGCAAATTTGGATATAGTAAACAAAAACTTAAAAGAATGTTGGGAATATTACGTTGAATACCGAGAAACATTTAGAAAAAACAATTATAGCGACGTAGAACCACAAGACTTTTTAGATTGGTGCTATGAAGAATTATACGAGTGCCCTAATTGTAATTGTGTGGTTTTAAAGGACGAGCAAACAAGAATGTGTGACCCACTAAATCCAGACAACGTTTGTGATGATTGCATTGAAAACGGAGGATATTATGAATAAATATGCTAAATTATTCAAGAAAGTAAGAGTTAGTAAAAACCCTTACAGATATATTGATAAGAAATATAGGAAGGTGAAATAAAAATGAAAGTAATTCAACTTTTAAATAAAATTGCAAATGGTGAAGAAGTACCGACCATTATATTATTTAATTCATATAAATATAGATTTGAT
>JAZUSI010000075.1:0-8918 GCA_045606665.1 Christensenellaceae bacterium | reverse complement strand
AGTGCTAATGCACTGCCTTCTTCAGGGTCAGTGCCAGCACCAATTTCGTCAATTAAAACCAAACTATTGTTATCTACGTTATTGATAATATTAATAATATTATTGATATGAGAAGAAAAGGTTGACAAATCTTGTTCAATGCTCTGCTCATCACCAATATCGCAATAAATATTAGTAAAAATTGAAATTGAGCTATCATCATCGGCAGGAATAAACAACCCACTCATTGCCATTGCAGACAAAAGACCAGTGAGTTTTAACGTAACGGTTTTACCACCTGTATTTGGTCCGGTTATAAGTAAAAAGTTATATTCCCTTCCCAAATGTAACGAGACTGGAACAACTTTTTCTTTATTAATAAGCGGATGCCTACCACGAACAATATTAATATATCCTTTTTCGTTTAAGTTCGGTTTAGTACATTTATTTTTAAAAGAATACTCTGCTCTTGCAAAACAGAAATCCAACTCGATTAAGTTTTCAGCATTATATCGAATTGCATCCGACATATAAGAAACCTTTGAAGAAAGTTCAGCTAAAATCCTATTAATTTCTTCAATTTCATCAAACATTGCCTTTTTAAGATCGTTATTAAGTTCCATAACGTGTTCAGGCTCAACAAAAACAGTTGCACCAGATGAGGATTGATCGTGAATAAAGCCTTTAACAAAACTTCTAAACTCACTTTTAACGGGAATTACGTATCTATCTTGACGCATTGTAATAACAGTGTCTTGAAGATATTTACTTAAAGATCCACGCATATATGAGTTCAATTCTGAACGAATTTTTGCATTAATATTTGCAATGCTTTTTCTAATTGAATATAACTTTGGCGAAGCATTATCGCTTATTTGGTCTTCAGATATAATTTTATCAGCAATTTCCTTTTCAAAATCAACGTTTGTATATAACCTATCTGTAATAGACTTTAATATTGTTAAATTTGTGTCATTAACACTTTCCAAGGCACTTTTAATAACCCTTGCACTCTTTAAGTTTGACGCAACACGCATAAGTTCCAAATTATTAAGCACACCACCAACATCAACTCTTTGCAACTCTTCGGTAACATCATCAAAATAATAAACACTACCTGTACTGTAAGTGTAAAGGTATTTGTAAGCTTCATCGGTTTGCTTTAATAAATATTGTGACTGTTCAAGCGTGTTTAAGGGCTTAAAATCAAGAATACTTTGCTTGGTTTGTTTTAATACAGCATAAGCCGAAACATCTTTTAAAATCTTGTCGTATTCAAGTGCCTTAAGTGTCTTTTCTAAAATCATTATCTTAATTGTGCTCCAAGTTGAAAACTCAATGATTTTAATATTTTTTTAATCATATTGTCAACTTCTTCAACGTTTAACGTTCTATCTTCAGCAACGAAAATAAGGTTAAATGCCATACTCTTCTTACCTTCGCCAATTTGCGCACCTTGATATATGTCAAAGAGTTTTACACTCTCCAAGTATTTTCCACCAGCTTTTTTGATAATTTCTTCAATCGATGCACAATCTACTGCATTATCAATAATAATTGCCAAGTCTCTTTCAACGATTGGGAATTTCGAAATTGCTTTAGCAACGATTTTTTCATTAAATTTATTAGATAATTTTGAATAAGATATCTCTGCACCAAACACAGGTTTATCAGCATCAAGTTTTTCAATAATATTTGGATGAATTTGACCAATATAGCCAATAGTTTCACCATCAACAACAATATCTGCACAACGTGTTGGATGTAAAAATTTTTGATTTGAACGAATAAATTGAACTTTCCTATTTGCACAGAAATTGCTCAAAATCCCCTCAACAACACCTTTTAATGTAAAGAAATCTTCATTTTCACCAAACATTACTATTGATAACATTTCATTTTCAGTTGGTAATTCTTCCAAAGGTAAATTCTTTGGATTGTAAACCTTTGCAAGTTCAAAAAGCCTTCCTTCAAAATTCTTTCTGGTTATGTTATAACAAGCACTTCTAACAGCCGATGGAATCAAAGAAGTTCTCATAACTGCCAAGTCTTCGCCAAGTGGGTTTAATAATTTGATAAATTTATATTGTTCGCTTTGCTTGTCAAGACCAAACAATTCATATTCCTTTTCTGAAACGAAAGAATAATTTATCATTTCGTTAAATCCATAGCCAACTAAAAGATTTTTAAGGTCCTCGTGTGATTTTTGAGCATCGGTTAAACCACCATTTGTTATAGCAGAAGTTTTAAGCAATGTTGGTACAATATTGTCATAACCATATTCTCTAATAATTTCCTCAGCTATATCAGGATAACTTTCCATATCTTCTCTATATAGTGGAACGACAACGTCAAGTTTATCATTAGTCAAAGTAACGCCAAAATCAAGTCTTTTTAAGATGTTTACAATTTCATCAGTAGGGACTTCAATACCAAGAACTGCATTCACTTTTTTAATGGTTGTTGAAATAACTTTTTGCTTTATTTCACCTTCATAAAGATCATAATTATCGAAAGAAATTGTGCCACAACCCAATGTGTCGATTAAGTTTAATGCTCTCTTTAAGCCGAGTTCAACTGAATAACAGTCAACACCCTTTTCATATCTTGAAGATGCATCTGTTCTTTGTCCCAACTGCTTTGACGTCTTTCTTATATTATCTCTTGCAAACTTAGCACTTTCGAACACGATATTTTTAGTGTTATCATTGATACCACTATTAAGTCCACCCATAACACCAGCAAGTGCAACAGGTTTTTCGCCATCACAAATAACGAGGTTATTTGTATTTAATTCAAATTCTTTTTCATCAAGTGTAACGATTTTTTCCCCATTATTAGCTCTACGAACAATTATTTCGTTACCACTTAATTCGCTTAAATCAAAAGCGTGCATTGGTTGACCAATTTCAAGTAAAACGTAGTTAGTAATATCTACGATATTGCTGATTGAACGAATACCCATTAATAAAAGTCTTCTCTTAAGCCATAATGGTGATTCTTCTATTTTTACATTTGAAACTAATTGTGCAGAATATCTTGGGCATAAATCATATGATTTATTTGAGACCTTAATAGTATTTTTAGTACTTAAACTCTTGTCGCAATTATAAGTTAAATCAGGCATTTTAAGTGGTTTATTAAGAACTGCGGCAACTTCCCTTGCCAAACCTAAAATCGACTGACAATCAGGACGATTTGCTGTTATATTTATGTCAAACATAATGTCTTCCAATTCTAAAACCTTCTTAACTTCTGCGCCGAGTGGATAATCTTCATTTAAGATTAAAATTCCATTTACCGATGCACCTTTATACCAATCATCGGTAATGCCTAATTCTTCCCCACTACAAAACATGCCGTATGATGGAAGTCCACGAAGTTTGCCCGTTTTTATTTTTTCACCGTTAAATAATGTTGAGTTATCAAGCGCAACAGGAACGAGTGCTCCAACAAAAATATTTGTAGCCGCCGTAATAATTTGTAATTGACCGTGTTCGCCAGCGTCAACTTGAACAACCGATAATTTATCGGCATCAGGGTGTCTTTCAATACTTAAAATTTTGCAAACAACAATCCTTTCAATTTGTTTTGCAATATAAGTCATTTCCTCAACTTCAAAACCACAAGAGAACAATTTGTCTTTTAATTCTTCTGGTGAACAATCTATATCTACGTAATCTTTTAACCAAGAAAGTGGTGCTTTCATATTCTTATCTCCTATTGAATTGTTTTAAAAACTTAACGTTATTTTCAAACAACGTTCTAATGTCTGAAATTCCGTATTTTATCATAGTAATTCTTTCAATTCCAAGCCCAAAAGCAAGCCCAGAATATTCGTTTGAATCTATACCACTCATTTCAAGAACGTTTTTATTAACAATACCTGCACCTAAAATTTCTATCCAACCGGTGCCTTTACACAAACTACAACCTTTACCATGACATTTACAACAAGTAACGTCAACTTCAACACTTGGTTCAGTAAATGGAAAATATGAAGGTCTAAAACGAGTTTTTGTATCTTTATCGAACATTATTTTAACAAATTCGTTAAGTAATCCTTGTAAATCACATAGCGAAACGCCTTTATCAACAACAAGCCCCTCAATTTGATGGAACATTGGCGAGTGTGAAGCATCGTCGTCTGCCCTATAAACCCTACCAGGACTTAAAATCTTGATTGGTGGCTTTTTATTTTCCATTGTCCTAACTTGTCCAGGTGATGTATGTGGGCGAAGCAAAATGTTATCCGTTATATAGAAAGTATCTTGCATGTCTCTTGCTGGGTGGTCTTTTGGTATATTTAAGGCTTGAAAACAATAATAATCGGTATCGATTTCAGGACCTTCAAACACTTCAAAACCCATTCCACAAAATGCATCTATAATTTTATTTTTGACAATATTTAATGGATGCAAACTGCCACTTGTAGCTATTTTGCCAGGAAGTGTAACGTCAATAGCTTCGCTATCAAATTTTGCTTGCATTTCTTTTTCTTTAAGTTCGCTTTCTTTTGCCGAAAAGATATCGGTAATTTCAACCTTAAGGTCGTTGACCATTTTACCGAATTCTGCTCTATTTTCAGCTGGAATATCCTTCATACCACGAAGAAGCGAAGTAACTTCACCATTTTTGCCCAAATATTTAGCCTTTAAATCGTTTAATGATTTAGTTGAATCAATATCGGCAATTTCTAATTGTACTTTGTTCTTGATTTCAATAAATTTTTCTTGCATAATTCCTCCAATATAAAAGACGCCCTATAATCAATAGGGCGTCAAAAACGCTGTACCACCTAAATTCGTTTATAAAATATAAACCTTATAAATTCGATAACGGAAATTAACCGATGTTACCTACTTTTAATTCAGCACACAACTCCAAAGCGAATCGCTTGTAAATAGACAGGAATCTTTCAGCCCACGAATTCCTTTCTCTAAATCTATTTTTTACACAAGTTTGAACTTTTTCACAGTTTTATTTCATTATATATTTTTTAGACAAATATGTCAAGGATTTTAGTTATATTTAACTAAATACTCCATCTTTAAGATAGATATCGGGTACTTTCCCCACTAAAATCGTTTCACTAATTAAAATTTGTGAGGTACATTTTTCTTGATAATTATTAAAAAGAACTTTTATATTTACCATACTATCAACGTTAAGATATATTGAGTGTAAAGTTTGATTTATCCCAACAGAAGTAAATTTTGAAGAAAAATCACACAAAACACTTACATTATTTATAATTTTTAAATTCACGTCGCTACCATATCCTGATAAAAAGCTTACACCAGTAAACGCAAGTAAAGGAATGGGAATCCCATTTGACAAATTATGTTTTAATAAACTGCTTGTTGCTGATGCAACTTCCCTATTGATACTATTAACTTTTAAGGAATTCGTGGTCATTAAGACAATATCACCACTGCTGTTTTTTTCAACCGTTATGAGATCTGAATATTTAACGTCGCTCTCTAATGATAATAAAACTGCAGAATTAACAGCTTCTATGCTATGTGCATAAGTATAATCTGCACATATTCCAAATATTTGTTTTAAAACAATCAAATTATAATATAAAATTATTCCTGCAATTATCGCAAATACTAATATAAAGGAAAAAAAACGCTTGAAAGGTTTTTTCTTGCGTTTTTTATACCAAATATAATTTTCCGTACATTCTATCATAATATAAGATATTATGAAAATTGCTAAATTATACTGAATTGTTTTTTAGAACCAGGCTATAATATTATTTTTCTTCTTTATTATAGCATTTCCAACAAAGATTAAGATAACTAAAAGCAAACAAATCACAGCCATAAATTCATAATAAATAGCCCAACCAAAATTATCCATAATCGCACCCGTAATAAAAGGCATTAAACCTGCAGCGATTGCAGCACCTGAATTAACGATTAAGGTTGACGTGCCAGAATTTATGTAATTTTTAATCTTAACAAGTGTATATGAGTTATATCCAGCACTTACTGCAGTTGGTAAATATTTTAACAATGCGCACATAAGAAGCGCAAATATGAAATTTTTATTAAATCCAAATATCATTACAACGGTTAGACCTAATAAAATTATTGCCATAAATCCTGTTTTAGAGAACACTTTTGATGACTTATCAAAACTTCTATACATAAAAATTGTAGCAAACATTGAAATTATAGGCATAATCATTGTCAAAAGTATTGACAATGATGTTGGAAAGCCATGTACATCTTTTAATAAATTTGGTATCCAATTCCCTAAGCCATAAATCAAGCAGTTTGCCAAAAATGATACGGCAATTATAAAGGTCATAAACAATTTAACGTTAAAATTAATACCAAATGGCACAACGTATGATATTTTTTGCTTAACATTAGAGTCATCACCTTGACCTAAATATTCAAATGAATATTCATCTTTTCTTTTAATTATTTTATCTAATACGCCAATTTGTATAAATAGATAAACGATAGAAATCAAAAACAAAATTCCAAAGAAAATAAAGGTTATCCTCCAATCACCAACTTCAACAAAAAAGGCGGAAATACCATAAGTAACGGCATTTCCAACTGCACTTGCCGTTGCAAGAAATTTACTTGAATAAGAAAGCGTTTCATTTGGCAAATATTTTGAAGTTATATATACGATACCACCCCAAGATGCCGCTTGGAAAAAGCCGTTTATTGCAAAAATAGCCCAAATTACTGCCAAAGATTCAACAACGCTTATCAAAGAAAAGGAAATTGCCGACAAAAGCGACGTGATAAGCAAGTAGTTCTTAAAGTTGATTTTAGTAATATAAAAACCCAAAGCAATTTGTGCCGCAGCATATACGAAATAATAGATTGTTAAACCAAGTGTGGCATTTGCCTTTGTTGTCTTAAAAAAGTCAATTACAGCAGGAAGTTGTGCCGTATAAACTAATTTAATTGCAAAAACAAGCAAAGTAAATGCATAAGCAGCGATAAGAAGTTTTTTATAATTTTTCGCATATTTATAACGGTTAAATATTGACATAAAATAAATCCTTAAAAAGTAATATCGTTATTATACTATCTTAAATCATTTATGTCAATAAAAAATTTTATTAAACTAAATTTATTTTAGTTTTTCTTGGATTTTGATTTAAATATTAAAGCGAATAAATATCCAAAGATTATTGCAGCAGTAATTCCCATTCCTGCAGAACAAATTCCACCTGTTATTGCCTTAAACAAACTTTCTTTTGCACCTTTAATTGCCCCTTCAGCAAGCAAATGCCCAAATCCACAAATAGGAACAGTAGCTCCTGCACCAGCAAAATCAACCAAATATTGATACAGCCCAACAGCCCTTAAAAATACACCAGCTAATAAAAAGTACACTAATATTCTGCCTGCCGTAATTTTCGTATAATTAATTAACAATTGTGCAATAGTGCATATAGTGCCACCAACCACAAAAACTTTTACATACATTAAAAAAATATCCATACTTAAACCCTTAAGTTTAATGTGTGGATATTTTAGTTTAATATGTAACCTTATTATAAAATTTTATCTAGATATGTTTTTATCTTTTCAGTTGGCAATCCTACGATATTATTTAAGCTACCAGAATAAAAATTAACAAGTGAAAATTCTTTATCTTGAATTCCATATCCACCAGCTTTACCCCTATAAAGGCCACTCTTCACGTATGCATGAATTTCTTGATCAGTTAAATGGTTAAAAGTAACATTAGATGTGACATAATCAGTAATTATTTCATTAGTTGCAACCAAACAAAAACCAGTTATAACTTGGTGAGATTTTTTAGACAGTTTTTTTATCATATTAAACGCATCGTCATCATCTTTTGGCTTGCCCAAAATTTCACCATTGCAATATACTACCGTATCTGCGCCTAAAACCACAAACTCATCTTTCTCTTCCAAACGATTAAAAACGTCCTTTGCCTTACCAAGAGCAAAAGTTGTTGCCGTGAGTATTGGATCAAGTGAAAAAAAGTTTTCTTCATAATCACTAACTATTATATCAAACTTATAGCCTAATTTATTTAATAAATCTTTTCTTCTAGGCGAATTACTTGCAAGTATTAGTTTCATTTTTTCCTTATATTAATTAAGCCACACTTTTCGCGTGGCTTTTAATTTATTTTTTTATTTGGTCATTTTTTGGTAAAACGTATGGAATTTTTTTACAATGATATATTATTAAAAGTGCAATTCCACCTAAAATAAATAAAACTGATTGCCATTGAGATGGATATAAACCTAACGTCACAACACCACGAGCATCGGCTCTAAATATTTCAATAAAAAACCTCCAACAAGCATATGCTATCAAATATACGCTCATTATTGGATTAAAGCGTTTGAAGTATAAAACTCCTAAAATTATGGCAAGCACTAATAAGAACAAAGCTTCATACAACTGAGTTGGGACATAATATCCCCAACCATGTGTAGTTCCATCCATTAAAAGACCACCTATAACTTTTTCTTTGCCTAAAAATTCACCATGACAACAACCAGCCATTAGACAACCGATTCTACCAAACGAATGTGCAACACATATACATATAGGCGCAACCCTCAACAAGGTGTTAAAGTGTTTTTTGTGCAAATCCTTGTCTTTTCCTTTGAAATAAAATTTTCCAATCAAGAAATAGAACAATAAAAATCCAGCAGCACCACCAATAAGACCACCCATTACGGTTAAGCCCTGTCCAAATATCTTAAAAGGTTTGCCAGAATACCAATTATCAAGATAATTATAAAATCCTTGAAAAAACATTGCAAAGAAAAATCCAAAGGCAAGACCAGCAATTAAAACAAAAAATACGTAGTCTTGTAACTTTTCTGGCATTCCCATTTTACGTGTTAAAATATAGAAGGTTATTAAACAAGCTATTATTCCCGTAGCAATGCAAATTCCATATAAATAAAT
>JAZUSI010000074.1:0-2312 GCA_045606665.1 Christensenellaceae bacterium | reverse complement strand
TACATTTCCAAATACGAAGGTAGAAGCGCAAACGGACAAATATTATTTCTTATTCGCAAATGCATAAAAGAGTTTGAAGCCGTTGACGGCGAAATAGTTGTTCCAACAAAAAATGAAGATAAATAAAAAAAGGCAAGTCTTTCGACTTGCCTTTTAATTTTTTATTCAATCTATTAGATTTCAGAGAAATACTTAATAGTTCTTACCATTTGGCTGGTGTAAGAATTTTCGTTGTCGTACCAAGAAACAACTTGAACTTGGTAAGTTTCTTCGTCAATCTTAGAAACCATAGTTTGAGTAGCATCGAAAAGTGAGCCGTATCTCATACCGATAACGTCTGAAGAAACGATTTCTTCGGTGTTGTAGCCGAAAGATTCGTTTGCTTGAGCCTTCATAGCAGCGTTAACTTCATCAACGGTAACAGCCTTGTTAACTACAGCAACTAAAATAGTGGTTGAACCAGTTGCAGTAGGAACACGTTGAGCAGAACCGATAAGTTTGCCGTTGAGTTCTGGAATAACTAAACCAATAGCCTTTGCAGCACCGGTGCTGTTTGGAACGATGTTCATAGCACCTGCTCTTGAACGACGAAGGTCACCCTTTCTTTGTGGACCGTCAAGAATCATTTGGTCGCCAGTGTAAGCGTGAACGGTAGTCATAATACCTGCTTCGATAGGAGCAAGGTCGTTAAGTGCTTTAGCCATAGGAGCAAGACAGTTAGTTGTGCAAGATGCAGCAGAAATAATGTGATCGTCCTTGGTTAAGGTCTTGTGGTTTACGTTGTAAACGATAGTTGGAAGGTCGTTACCTGCAGGAGCAGAAATAACAACGTTCTTTGCACCAGCATCGATGTGTGCTTGTGCTTTTGCTTTGCTGGTGTAGAAACCAGTACATTCTAATACTACGTCAATACCAAGTTTGCCCCATGGAAGTTCGTTAGCCTTTGCCATAGCGTAGATGGTGATTTTCTTTCCATCAACTACGATATAACCATCGGTCTTAACTGAACCATCTTCGTTAAGAACTGCTTCGCCGTAAGAAACTTCGTGAGTTCTTGCGTAGTTACCTTGCATTGTGTCATACTTTAAAAGATGAGCAAGCATCTTTGGGCTGGTTAAGTCGTTAATAGCAACAACTTCGTAGCCTTCAGCACCGAACATTTGGCGGAAAGCAATACGGCCGATACGACCAAAACCATTAATGGCAACTTTTGTTGTTTTTGACATTTTCTATGTCCTCCAAAATAGATTTTTCAATTTTTTTCCTAATTATTATAAACTTTTATGCAATTTTAGTCAAATATTTTAACACGCTTATTTTAAATTTTCAGGATTTAAACACTTTAGGTCGTCTGGAACGAATAGTCCGTCTTTCCTAATTAGTTCGCCGTCAAAATAGATTTCGCCCCCACCGTACTCTGGCGTTTGAATTTGCACTAAATCCCAATGTATTGCAGAATTATTTTTATTGTTTGCCGTTTCATAGCAACTACCAGGTGTAAAGTGGATTGAGCCACTAATTTTTTCATCGAATAAAATATCGCCCATAGGCTTAACGATGTAAGGGTTTACGCCAAAAGCAAATTCACCAAAATATCTTGCGCCTTCATCGGTATCCAGAATTTTGTTTACTCTTTCGTTATCGTTTGAAGTGGCTTGGATAATCTTGCCGTTTTCAATAACGAACTTAACCTTTTCAAACTTAAAACCTTGATTAATTGAAGGTGTGTTATAAGTAATATACCCGTTAACGCTTTCTCTAACCGGCGCAGTGTAAATCTCGCCGTCTGGAATATTGCACTCCCCTGCGCACTTGCAAGCGCCAATTCCCTTAATTGAGAAAGTTAAGTCGGTATCTTTAGCAATAATATGAACTTTATCAGCCTTGTCCATCCTTGCCTTTAGTGCGTCCATAGCCCTGTCCATTTTTGAATAGTCAAGGTTGCAAACGTTAAAGTAATGTTCTTCAAAAGCATCGGTGCTCATATTAGCCGATTGCGCCATACCTGGATTTGGGTATCTTAAAACAACCCACTTGGTTTTAGCAACACGGATATCGTGATGAACGGGTTTTGAATAAAACTCGTTTTCTATTTTCATTTTATCACCGGGCACGTCTGCGTTTTCCAATGCGTTATCGCCACCACGAATACCGATATAAGCATCCATTTGACTCATTCTATACGAAGCAAAGTCGGCTTTAAGTTTTGCACACTCTTCGTTTTGACCTAATAAAAGTTCTCTATTTACACGGTTGTCTATCATTTCAACGAAAGGATAAGCACCCACCTTGTAAACTTCTTTAATAAGTGC
>JAZUSI010000073.1:0-1792 GCA_045606665.1 Christensenellaceae bacterium | reverse complement strand
TAATGAATAAGGTGTCGCTATCGTAGTTCTTCATACCAGTTACGTCGAAGATAACCTTACGAGCCTTGCCACCGTCAATATCCATAACGTAGAGAGAGAAGTTTGTCTTTGCAGATACTGCAACGCCGATTCTTCTTGCACCAACGGTTTCTTTTCTTAAGTAGAAGATCTTTGAACGCTTGTCGTCAACAACGATGTTTCTCTTATCGATTTCTTCAGCGATAACAGCATATCCACCACCGTTACCGTTAACAACGCAAAGGTTGTTGTTAATATCGATATAGTAGAAGTATTCATCAGTAATCTTAACGCTAGTCTTGAAGTCTGCACAAAGCATAATCTTCTTTTCGCCGTCAAGACTAATCTTCATAATTACGTACTTGTTATAGAAGTTAGAATATTTTTCAACGTAAATCCAGTTACCAACAACACCAATGATGTTCTTGCTATCTCTCATAACTTCTACACGGTCAGTACCTTCGAAGTTGTTAGAGAATAATGGAGCGAATTTCTTGTTACCAACAGTATAGAAAATCTTTTCGTTGAATACGCCAGAGAAGTTGTAAATGTTGTTTTCAACAAGTACGTCTGTTTCTGTTTCAATATCTTTAACACGGAGTTGTTTGTTGTATCTATTTGGGAATAAGATAGTGTAAACAATCTTGCTACCAACTACACGGTTAACGGTGTAAGCATCTTCAAGAACGACTTTCTTTTCACCAGTTTCGGTGTTGTAAGTTCTAACAGATTTTCTATGTAATAAGTCACCCTTATCAAGATCTTCTGCAACGAGATAGAAGATGTAGTTACCAAGAGTGGTGTAACCATTGCCGTTAGCATAGATGTCGTATGCAGCATCGATAATGTCTGCCATGCTATCGTTAGCAAGGTTAATTTCCATAACAGAAATTGTGTTCTTGATTTCGTCTTTTGCCTTTTTCTTAAATAATTTAGCAAAGAACGCTTTAATCTTGTTGATAATCTTCTTTAAGCAACCAACTTTTGCTTTAGCAACTTTCTTAACAACGAAAAGTTTTGAACCTTCTTTGTTGAAGAAGTAGTGACCATTTAAGCCCAAATCATCTTTCTTTGGTTTGTAGATGTCGTTTTCTAACTTTGTTTCAAAATCGTAAGAAGCGATAGTGTTACCGTTCTTGATGTAGAAAAGTTTGTTAGCGTAAACTGTTAATACTTGGGTAATCTTTTTGATGATTGGGTCAACAGCAGGCTTATCACCAACGATTTCATAAAGTTCGCTAGTATCTCCCGTGTATTCTTCATCGTCAGCACCCTTTTTCTTCTTTAACTTGCTTAAGCAACCCTTTGACTTTGGATTGATTGGTTCTTCACCCTTACCTTGCTTAAGTTTGAAGATGAAGTTTCTGCCAAGGAAGTTATATAATTCACCGTTGAAATCAAAGTACTTATTGATTTTGTCGATGTATTCTAAAGAATCCTTGTAGTATTTGATTGAATCAAATAATGCAAGAGCAGTGTTCTTGTTTAAGCCAGATGCTTCGTAAGATGCAACAGCCTTTGCGTATGTAGCAACAGCGTCAATGCCCTTTTTAGCATAGTCAGCAGCAACTTTTTCATCAACCTTCTTAAGTGCTTCTGCAACAGCAGGAACTGCTCTTAATTCAAGATCGTCTACGTCTTTAGATTCTGCAGGTAAAGTTGAATATAATGCTTCAACAGCAGTAATCTTTGCTTTCATTTCGTTAATTTTTGCTGCATCAAGACCTAATTTAGTAGCAAAAGCAACGTCGTTGTTTAAACGCTTAACGTAGCA
>JAZUSI010000072.1:0-74009 GCA_045606665.1 Christensenellaceae bacterium | reverse complement strand
GACTGATTATATTGTTTATTTTTAATAGCATTTGCTGTAGCTAAAATTTCTGTTGGATGATGTGCGTAATCATCAAATACACTAGCATTGTTAAAAGTACCTTTATATTCCATGCGGCGATTTGCACCGGTAAAGTCAGCTAAAGCATTAGATATATTGTGTTCGCCGGCAACTGATAATTTAATTGTACTATAGAAATTACCATTTAAGTATACATCAAATTTTGGAAAACCATTTTTATCGAAAGATATACTTTTAGCCTTAAAGTTTGCATAACTATTTTTTAATCCATATGTAATAGTTTTAGCATCTGAATGATTTCTTAATTCTAAACAATTTTCATCATCTGCATTTATAACAGAAATGCTGTTACTTGTAAATTCTTTAAATGTTTTTATCATTTCATCCATATTAGAATAACTATCTAAATGATCGTTATCTATGTTTAAAACAACGCAAATTTTACTTTTTAAATCCAACAGGTTCTTTTTATACTCACAAGCTTCTGTTATCACACAGTCACTATTACCCAACCTGTAATTTCCAAAATTTTTATCTTGACCACCCAAGAATACCGTGGGATCTATCTTTGCGTTTATAAAAATATTTGATAAAAGTGCAGTGGCTGTAGTTTTACCATGACTTCCACTTATAGCAATAGAATTTTTATATTCGCTTATAATTTCGCCCAACAACTCGCTACGCTTAATTATTGAAATTTGCTTTTTTTGGGCAAATAAAAGTTCTGGATTGTTCTCATCAACGGCAGAGGTATATACAATCGCATCAATATTTTTTAAATTGCTGGCACTATGTTGATCATATAACTTTATCCCCTTTAAATTATGTTCGCAGTCATTATTTTTTAATGCAATATCACTGCCACTTATATTATATCCCTTGTTTTGCAAATATCTTGCTAAGGCACTCATGCTTATACCACATATGCCTGAAAAGTGAACGTTTTTACTTTTAGTTAATATTTTATCTGTTTTCATATAGTTATTTATGATAAATTGATAAATATTATTACTTTTTTTAAGTTTTTTGCAACTTTTTTACAAAAAGTATTGAATTATTAACAAAATTATGTTAAAATAATTATAATATTTGGTTAGGAAGGTTAATGTATGAAAATCACTGATGTAAGAGTTCGCATTGTAAAAAAAGATGACAGCAAACTTAAGGGTGTAGCTTCTATTACTTTTGATGACTGCTTTGTTATTCACGACATCAAAGTAATCGAAGGTAGCGAAGGATATTTTATTGCAATGCCAAGCAGAAAAACTGCTGACGGCGAATACAAGGATATCGCACACCCAATCAAAACCGAAACGAGAGAAGAACTTATTAAAATTATTCTTGCTGCGTTTGAAGAAGAAAAAGCTAAACCTGCTGAATAATCATCTCTTTTGCTTGCATGACTCTGCCGTAAGAAACACCTTGCGGTAGTTTTTGTGTGTAAAAAATTATTGTTTTGATAAAAATAAAGAATAGACGGCAAATTTGCCGTCTATTCTTTATTTTATTTAAATATTTTTTGTGCAAGATTTTTAACGTAATCTAACGACTCAAAAAGCTGGTCATACGTATCAAAATCCGATTGGTATGACTCTATTAAGAATGCACCATCAAAGCCAACGTCATTGAGTCTTGAAAACAAATCATAAAAATCCGTTATACCTTTGCCAGGTAAACACATTTTTGAATTTTCACCGATATCCGACAAATGAACAGTCACTATATCCTTATTCATCTCTTTTATAAATTCAGAATAATCAATTCCACTTTGTCTTGCCTGTTTAACGTCAAGCGTTGCTTTTATACCGTTAGCATACCTTCTTAATTCATCAAAAAAACCTATATAATTATAATAGCCCCAATGCACGTTTTCATATGCAAGTGTAATATCATATTTTTTGGCAACGTCATTTATTTGTTTGGTTATTTTCCCAACTCGTTCAAAATCAAGCTTAATGGGAGTTTTTTTAAACCTTGCACCACCATGAAAGGTATAATACTTTGCACCGAATTCCTTTGCAGCACTCATTGTCATTTCTAAAAGCTTAAATGAATCGTTTTGTGCGCGTTGGTTAACACTATATAGCTGTGGTTCAAATTGAGTAGTTAGAGTATGTACTGAATGCACGTTAACATTCCCTTTATTGTTTGCCAAGACTCTGCCAAACTCTTTGTTATACTCACAATAGCTTTCCAAAAACACCTCTGCACATTGAACGCCACTTTGTGCAAAAAATTCAAGTGCTTGTTCGGTTGGCTTTCTTCCAAAAAGCGTTGCTGTTGATATTCCTACTTGCATAGTCAATCGTTAAATTTCTGGCTCAATCAAGCCTAAATCTCCATCATTTCTTTGATATAATACTTGAATAGTATTGGTCTTCGCTTCAAGGAACACATAGAAAGAATGCCCTAAAAGTTCCATTTCTTCCATCGCTTCACTTACAGTCATAGGTTCAAGCTTAAATTTCTTACCTTTAACAATAGACTTATTTGGTTGTTCCTTTACATCGTTAAACACTGCTTGTTCACGATACGCTGAGTTCTTTTGATGCTTATCAAATCTTGTGCGATACTTTCTAATTTGTCCTTCAATCTTAGGAAGAACAATGTCTAAATTGTCATAAAAGTTATCGCTTGTTGCAGTTGCACGAACAAATTTGCCAATATAATCAAGCATAATCTCAGTTGTCAAAGAATTTGCCTCTTTTTTGTGCACAACTTTAACTTTCGCATCGCTTTCTGCAAAATACTTGTCGAGTTTTGCAACCTTTTGTTCGGTTATCTCTTTTAGTTTTTCGCCGAGTTCATAGTTTCTTGTCAAAATTTCAATTTTCATAATTCTCCCTCCTATATAATAATACTATTTTGGGTTTATCAAACCCTTTTTATTTTTTTAAAAATACAAATTCACCATCATTAGCATCAATGACAACCCTTGAATTTGAAACGAGGTGACCTCTTAGAATTTCCTCGCTTAATTTGTCTTCGATATTTTTTTGAATAACGCGCTTTAACGGTCTTGCCCCATAGTTGTTGTCATACCCTTTTTCTACAATCAAATCCATTGCAGGAGGCGTTATTTCCATATCGATATCCATAATTGCCAAACGCTTTCTTAATGAAGCGAGCATAATTTCTGCAATCTTTGCAGTGTCCTCTTTTTCAAGTTTATGGAAAACTATTATGTCCGTTCTGTTTAAGAATTCAGGACGGAACTTGCTCTTTAATGCATCCATATACCTTTCGCGCATATTCTCGTATTCGGCTGTCTTGTTGGCAATAAATCCTAAAGTTTGTCTTTGCCCAACTTCGGTTGCACCAACGTTTGAGGTCATTATTATTATGCAGTTCTTAAAGCTTACAACCCTTCCCTTACTGTCAGTCAATCTTCCATCATCAAGAAGTTGAAGCATTATATTTAAAACGTCTGGATGTGCTTTTTCTATTTCATCAAACAAAACGACCGAGTAAGGTTTTCTTCTAACTCTTTCTGTGAGTTGTCCTTCCTCGTCAAAACCGACATACCCCGGAGGCGCACCAACCATCTTAGAAACGGTGTGCTTTTCCATATATTCGCTCATATCAACTCTAATAATGCTATTTTCGTTACCAAAAACAGTTTCAGCAAGCGCTTTTGAAAGTTCAGTCTTACCAACACCCGTTGGTCCTACGAATATAAACGAACCTACTGGTTCATCTTGGCTCTTTAAGCCTGCTCTTGCTCTGCGAATTGCGTTAGATACTGCAGTAACGGCATTATCCTGACCAATAACCCTTTGATGCAAAGTGCTTTCTAAATCAAGAAGTTTTTGCGCTTCAGTTTGAGTTAATTTAACTACTGGCACACCAGTCCAATTACTGACAATTTTTGCAATATCATCAGGGGTAATCATTAATTTGTCACGATTAGGCGCATTTTTTGATGCTGCAATCCTAATATCGTCAAGTTCTTTGTTAACTCTTTCAATTTCTTTATTAATTCTAATCGCTCTCTCTAAATCATCGCGCCTCTTGGCATCGTTTTTTTGAGCAATCAAAGCATTGAGTTCAGCTTCTTTTTGTTTAGCTTCTCTTGGAGAGTTATAGCTGTCAAGTCTTACTCTTGACGCCGCTTCATCAATTAAATCGATAGCTTTATCTGGCAAAAATCTGTCGGTAATATATCTATCTGACAAAGTAACTGCCGACATAATCGCTTCATCGGGAATAGTTACGCCGTGATGCGATTCGTATTTGTCCCTTAAGCCCTTTAATATTTCAACAGTTTCTTCAGGGGAAGGAGCTTCAACGTGTATTGGTTGAAAACGACGTTCTAAAGCGGCATCTTTTTCAATGTATTTCCTATATTCATCAATAGTGGTTGCACCGATTGTTTGTAGTTCACCACGGGATAACATTGGCTTCAATATATTTGCAGCGTCCATATTGCCTTCGCCCGTGCTTCCAGCCCCAACTATAGTGTGAATTTCATCGATAAATAACACGATGTTTCCATTTTCTTTTACTATTTCGATTGCTTTTTTTAATCTTTCTTCAAAATCCCCACGATATCTTGCCCCTGCAAGCATGCTAGCTATATCCAATGAAAAGACTATTTTATCTGCTAAAATTTCAGGAACGTTACCCTTTACTATAGCTTGTGCAAGCCCTTCAACAACGGCGCTTTTACCAACGCCCGGCTCACCTATTAATACAGGATTATTTTTTGTCCTTCTAGATAAAATCTGAATAACCCTATCAATTTCTTCCTTTCTACCAATAACTGGATCGAGTTTTCCTTCTTGCGCTTGTTTGTTTAGATTTGTTCCAAACTTTGAAAGTTCGCTTAAATCAAATTCACTAACTTGTTTTTCGTTAGGATATAATTTTTCTCTATTGGTTGCATTTGCGTTCTTTATTGAATTTGCAAACGATTGGTCTTGTTCTTCTTCAACGTAATCATCTTCGACACCACTCATCAATGAGTTTGCGATGTCGCTTGTCATCTTATCCACGTCAACCCTTAAGTGCCTTAAAATTGACACGGCAATACTATCCGCCTCTAACAATAACGCAAGTAAGAGGTGCTCTGTGCCAACGTATCCCGAATGTGATTTTAAAGAAATTTTAGCAGCGTTCTCAAATATTCTTTTAGTTCTTGCAGTAAACATATTTCCCGATATAACCAGTTCTTTTACAATACTTTTGCTAAAATAAACCAAAAATCTTTCCGCAGTGACACCTGCTTCTTTTAAAATAGCAGATGCTCTACCTTCGGAAACAGCAAGCAAGCCGTATAAAATATGTTCGCTCCCTATATATCTGCAACCATATTTTTTAGCAAGTGCTACAGACGTATCTATTACTTGGTTAACATTTCTTGAAAAAGCCTCAAAGTACATATTTACTCCTTAATCTTTAATAATTTTTTGCCCACGATTTCTGCTCTAAATAAATCCCTATTTAAACTTGAAAGTCGTTTGCCATACTGTTCACACACGTTTGCTGGACGAACTTTTATCACAAGGTCATCAATGGCGTAAATGTCATTTATGCCAATCATTCCTAGCATTGCGCCCAATTTCACCCATGCAATATGAGATAAAAACTCACCGTATGTAAGCATTACTGCATTTGTTAAAACACCAAATGATTTTTTTGCCCTATCCATAGTTTTAAGTTCATTTTTAACATAAAGTCTATTCATCTCAGCGCGTTCTGCTTCGCAAATTTGCAAGACCGTCTGTTCAACTTCTGTTAAAATTTCCTCCTCACTAACGCCCAGAGTAATCTCGTTGCTTATCTGATAGATATATCCTTCGGCTTGACTGCCTTCGCCATATAATCCCCTTACCGTTAAGCCAAGAGAGGCTACTTCACTGATTAAATCATTAATTTTTCCACTTTCTGTTAGAGCTGGCAAAAACATCATAACTGAAGCGCGCATTCCCGTGCCTAAATTTGTTGGGCAAGCTGTTAAAAAACCTAGTTTATCATCATATGCAACGTTTAGGTTGTTTGCAATTGCATCGTCAATTTTACAAATTTTCTCATAAGTTTCAGAAAGCCTTAAGCCACGCATAAAGCACTGTTCTCTAATATGGTCTTCTTCGTTAATCATAACTGAAATGCTTTCATCTTGATTAATAAGAACTGCACCACACTCACGATTATCAATGAGGTTTTGACTTATTAAGTGGCGCTCTTTCATACTTTCGAGTTTCATATCGCTAAAATTGGAAACAAACAACAAATCGAAAGTATCAGTGCGAACGAGCGCACGATTTATTTTTTTCACTATCTCTCTTGCCAAACTAGTATCCGTTATCCTAAATGGATAACCCTCAAGGTTTCTTGCAAGTCTTATTCTTGTCATCATAATGTTTCCAGAATATAGGTCGTGATTCGTAGTAATCATAATAACCCCCTATTCCTCAACTCACTTGAAATTTCAACGATTTGCTCTGCGAGTTTTCTAATATCGGTAAACCTCCCCTCGATTGTCGCAAGTTCCTTTTGTTTAATAAGTTTTTTATATCTTTCAAGTAGGTTTTTATCTTCGCTAGATAAGTTATAAGGCGTTTTTCCAGTATGAAAAGCCTTACCCTGTATTTTATACAGAGTAGAAGTAATCTCTCTTTCAAACGCTTTGTAGCAATGAGGACACCCTAACATTCCCGTTCTATAAAATTCACCAAGTGCCCACCCACAATGATTGCATATCTTATCGTACATATCTTTCCTTAATCATCTTATAGTTTGTTCGCCAATTCTTTTATATAAGCCTTTGTATCTTCACCGATTTCTTTGCTCTTTAGGGCGATTTCAACGTTTGCTTTAATAAAGCCTAACTTATCACCAACGTCATATCTATCATCTTCAATTTGACTTGCAAGCAACTTGCCATTTTTTGCAAGTTCATCAAGCGCATCGGTCAACTGAATTTCATTGCCCTTTGGTTTAAGAGTTTTAAGCATATCCATAACTTCGCCAGATAAGACGTATCTTCCAATAATAGCGTTATTTGAAAGCGCATCGTTAACAGCTGGTTTTTCCACGATTGCATTTACTTGCATGATTCCGTCTTGTTCATTATCGAAACCTATATTGCCATACTTTGAAACGTCATCTCCAAACACTTCCATTGTTGCGATAACACTCTTTCCAGTATTTTCATAAATATCTGCAAGATGCTTAATACAAGGTGTTTGACCATTATTGGCAACCAAAAGTTCATCACCGAGTAACAATGCAAACGGTTCACCATTTATATAAGGTTCTGCGCATAGAATTGCACCTGCTAGCCCGTTTGCCGTATGTTGAACAACAAACTTAACGTTGAAGTTATGCGTTGCCTTTGCAATTTCATAGAGTTTTTGCTTGTTATCTGAAAGAAGTCTCTTTTCTAGTTGCTCGTTTTGGCTAAAATGCTTTTCTATAACCCCACTATCTGGACCTACTACTACTATAATTTCTTCGATACCCACACTTAAAAGCTCTTCTGCTATGTACTGGATAGTAGGTTTATCAAGAACTGGTAGCATTGGCTTTGGTATCGCCTTTGTAATTGGTAAAAAACGTGTACCAAGTCCAGCTGATGGTATTATTGCTTTCTTTAATTTCCCCATAATTAATCCCCACACCTTTTTGTATTTTTAGTCATTTATTTGAAAACATTATTTGAAATGTTTTTCTTCAATAGCCTTAATTTTACCAACTCTACGCATATGTCTTTCATCAAAAGAAAATTGAGTTGACAAGAACGCATCTACAATTTCAAGCATAAGTCCAGGTCCTACAACCCTTTCGCCTAAAGCAAGCACGTTGGCATCGTTATGAAGTCTTGTCATCTTTGCAGAAAACACGTCGTGACAATGTCCACAACGAATTCCTTTAAACTTGTTGGCAACAATACTCATGCCAATACCTGTTCCACATATTAAAATACCCGTATCAAATTCACCATTTACAATGGCTGTACAAACTGGTTCTGCAAGGTCGTTATAATCGATTGACTTTGTATCAAAAGTACCAAAATCCTTAAATTCAATACCCTTTTCGTTTAAATACTTTACCAAAACAGGCTTTAAATTAATTCCACCGTGGTCACATCCTATTGCAACTTTCATTTTACTGTTCTCCTTTTACTTTTAAGATTTTTTCAAAAATTATATTACACGCGTCTTCTAGTTGATGCGATGTTTTTATATAAGTATTTATATTTCCACCATAAGGGTCCAGTATCTCGCCTATCCCTGTAACCTCATCAATAGTGTAAACGTTTGTAAATTCGCTTAGTGCTATTTTATGACTTACTGTCATACATAAAACTAAATCACTTTTGTCTAACATTTGTTTGGTTAGTTGTCTTGACTTAAAACCGTATGGTTTATAACCCATAAGTTTAAGTGCAACAGCAGAATTCTTGCTCATTTTTTGTCCGTCAACAGTATTTAGCCCTGCGCTTTTTACCTTAACGTCTGAAATTTCAGCAAGTTTAAGTTTGCTTTTTAATATTATTTCTGCCATTGGGCTTCTGCAAGTGTTACCCGTGCATACAAACAATATCCTTCTATTTTTTATCCGCATGATTTTCTCATCCTATTCATAATACCAAGATTTACACCCTTTTCATCAGGCATTGCAATGGCTATTATTATATCTGCTTGTTTTTCCCCTTCAAGTAACTTATCGTAAAGATTGTGTGCAATCTCGTGTTCCGTTTGTCCTAACAGCAATAAATTTTTACCCTTAAAGCTTTTAGCAACGTCGTTTGAACACATAATATATGGCACTTTTCCTTGGTTTTGTTCAATTTCATATCTTTTCAAGGCTAAATCAATTTGATTTGCTTCATATAGCGCCGTTTCACACCTAGGTTTATAGTGCTTATATTTAACGCCTGGTGAACGTACCTTATCACTTTCTTTATGTTCTGCAATCTCACACGCACCACAAACGCTTTCAATCATTTCCTTTGTAATTAATCCAGCACGCAAAATTCTTGGGATCTTTTCAGTACAGTCTAAAACAGTACTTTCTATACCACCATCACATTGCCCTCCGTCCAAAATTAAGCTTATCTTTCCATTTAAATCATTGTAAACGTGTTCGGCGCAAACAGGGCTGGTATGTTTTGATAAGTTTGCACTAGGCGCAACAATTGGTAAATTAACTGCTCTTAACAATTCTTGACACCCTTTATGCGATGGAATTCTAACGGCAAGTGTTTGTCCACCACAAACAGCCTCTTTACATACCACTCCACGGCTCTCAAAAACCATTGTCAATGGACCTGGCGTAAATGCTTTTATCAGTGAAGAAACATAATCTTGCTCTATATTGACCAATGTATTAAGATCATAATCTTTATGTACGTGAGCGATTAGTGGATTGTCACTTGGTCTGCCCTTAATCTCAAAGATTTTTTTGACTGCAACAGCATCCGTTCCTACTGCCCCTAAACCATACACGGTTTCGGTTGGAATGGCAACAACCTCAGATGACAACAACAAGCTTTTCGCCTTTTCTATTGAATTTTTATTTATTTGATAAATTTTCGTTTGCATTTTAATTAAAAATCTCGTCATCAACAGAACTTACTTCTGGCATATCAAATGGTGGCTCGTCTTGTGGTTCGCTCGGTGGTAAACTTTCATAACCATCAACGTTTACGTTAACGTTTTTCTTTCCGTCATCATCGTCAACTTCACCCGTTTCTTCGTTTAAGTTAAGGAATTTAGTGCATTCGCCCTTAAAGTACAACTTAACTAAACCCGTTGGCCCGTTTCTATGCTTTTCAATAATAATTTCAGCAACGTTCTTTTGAACTTTTCCCTCTGCAATTTCTTTTTCGGTTGCATTTTTATCAGGTCTATGTATGAACATAACTATGTCGGCATCTTGTTCGATTGCCCCTGATTCTCTTAAGTCTGCAAGTTGTGGGCGACCTTTTCTCGCTTCAACAGCACGCGATAATTGTGATAACGCGAGTACTGGAACGTTAACTTCCTTTGCTAAAATCTTTAAGTTTCTTGAAATTTCAGATATCTCTTGTTGACGGTTATCGCTCTTTGAAGACTTTTCTGAAGACATAAGTTGGATATAATCGACCATAACTAAATCTAAGCCGTGTTTAGCTTTCAATCTTCTACACTTAGATAAAACTTGTTGTGGAGTTATCATAGCAGAATCATCGATAAAAATTTTAGCACCCGACAAAAGTTCTCTAGCTTTAGCAATTTTAAGCCACTCCGTCTTATTCATTTTTCCTTTCATTGCGTTTTCCATAGAAACCCCTGCAACCGAACACATCATTCTTTGAACAAGTTGTTCTTTGCCCATTTCAAGTGAAAAAACTGCACAAGTCTTACCTTGCAACGCAAGATTTTCAACTATATTCATTGCAAAAGAGGTTTTACCAACGGCTGGACGCGCTGCTAGTATTATAAGGTCACTATTATGTATGCCGTTTAATAAATTATCTAACCCCTTAAACAAGGTTTTAGTTCCTCTATAAATGGACTTGTCCTTGCTAAGTTCGTCAAACTTGGTCATTACGTCAGGAATAATATTCCCAATTTTCTCCATTTCGCTAGTATCAGCCGTATTGGAAATATCGTATATGGTCTTTTCAGCAAAGGCAAGGGCTGACGATTGGTCTTGGCTAGTTTGACACTCCCCAATAATTTCAGCTGAACCCTTTATTAGCTTACGCAACATACTATCTCTGGTTACAATATCTAAATACCTTTTATAGTTTGCCGATGATGGTATAACGTTTGTTAATTCTGCAATATAAGTAATTCCCCCTGCATCTTTTAACATGCCTAACTTTTCAAGAGTATTAGTCAAAGTTATAACGTCAACAGGTAAATTTTTCTTAATAATGTCTAACATTGCATGAAAAATACTTTTATGCGATTCTGCATAAAAATCTTCTTCTTTTAGATAGGCTGCTACATCAACCTGTATCTTTGCATCAATTATCAAACAGCCTAACAAAGCTTGTTCAGCTTCTAAACTGTGAGGCATTTCACCAATTATCTTTTTTGACATTCTTTATCCCTTCCTTTATCTTAAAAACGTAAATCGCCATTTACATATTAATAAATTCATTTAACGTATCTTCAAACACTTTAAATGCTGACATAAATGGTGCGCTATCCATTAAATCTACACCAGCAATTTTCAATAATTCGACAGGACCGTCGCTTCCACCTGAAGATAAAAATTTAAAATAATCATCAACGGCACTTTGCCCCTCGTTTAATATCCTATCTGATATCGCAAGAGCGCTTATTATACCAGTTGCATATTTATATACGTAAAACGCCCTATAAAAATGTGGAATTCTTGCCCATTCATATTGTATATCACCCTTGCTAATAACAGAACGGCCGTAATACTTTTGGTTTAAGTCCAAATATATCTGGCAAAGGTTTTCCTTGTTTAGTGGTTGACCTTTTTCTACTAAGTCATGTACGATTTGCTCAAATTCTGCAAATTGTGTTTGGCGAAATAAGGTCGTTCTTATCATTTCAAGTAGATATGAAAGCAAATACTTTTTTAATTTTTTATCTTTCTCAACTTTAAGTAAATATCTGATTAATAAAACTTCGTTTACCGTGCTTGCAACCTCTGCAACAAAAATCTTATAGTCTGCCTTTTGATATGGTTGAGTTTTATTTGAAAAATAAGAGTGTATGCTATGCCCCATTTCATGCGCAATAGTAAACACGTCGTGCGTGGTTTTTTGATAATTTAACAGCACGTATGGGTGCGTATCATATACAGCAACACTATATGCACCACTTCTCTTGCCGTCACTTTCATAAACGTCAAGCCAACGCTTTTCTTTGGCTGTTCTTAATAAATCTTGATACTCTTTGCCGAGTGGTTCAAGTCCTTTTACGACTAATTCATATGCATCGTCATATTCAAGTTGAAGTTCTGCGCCTTCTACAACTGGAACGTAAACGTCATACATATACATTTTCTTTAGCCCCAAAATCTTTTTCTTTTCAGCCATATATTTATGCAATTTTGGAAGTGCTTTGTGGGTTGATTTTATAAGATTTTGATAAACCTTTTTATCAACGTCCTCAACCATCAACGCCCCATCAAGCGCTGAAGGGTATTTTCTTGCTTTAGCATAAAAAACGTCCTTTTTAACGCTTCCATAATAGGTTGCAGATATGGTATTTATAAGCGAAATGTAAGCATTGTAATATTCCTTAAACGCCTTTTTACGAAGTTTTCTATCTTCGCCGTGCATAATTACTCCATAAGTTCCATGACTTAACGGAATTCTTTCCTTTCCATACTTAAGTTCTTTAAGTGGCAAGTCTGCATTATCAATCTTTGTAAAAATATCTCTAAAACTTGAAAGCACTTCGCCACTCTCTGCCAAAATCTTTTCTTCGCTTTCACTTAAAACGTGCGCCTTTTCTTTCAATACGCATTTTAGAAAATAGTCGTATTCGCTTAAATCTTTATCGTTAATATATTCGTTTAATTTTTCTTCAGATAGACTTGTTAGTTCTGGAACAACGTAAGCCGTATTAGCCCCTAACTTTGCGCCGAGCGAAGTTATTTTTGCAGAAAAAGAATCGTAAAGTGCATTCTTGGTATTCTCATCATGCTTCATCATTGCGTAAACCGAGAGTTTTTCCAAAATCCTGCCCACTCTTTCTTGTTCTTTCATACAAGATAAAAAACTTGCTTTATCCCCTAATTTACCACGATATTTATCAAAATCAAGTTGTGTAGAAAGAGCGTCAAACTCTTTATTCCACGCCTCGTCGCTACTATAAATTTCTTCGGTTGCCCACTTATATCTATTATCCAAAATAATTCTCCAAAATTAGTTTTTATTGCTATGTATAGGTGCTGGCATTCTTCCACCTCTTCCTATAAAGACGTCACATTCATTTGGATTAACTGCCATTATAGGCGCAGAACCTAAAAGTCCACCAAACTCAACAAAGTCACCCACTTTCTTATTTGGCACTGGAATAACTCTTACCGCCGTCGTCTTATTATTTATCATGCCAATTGCAGATTCATCAGCAATTATACCAGAAATTATACTTGCACTGGTATCGCCTGGAATTGCCACCATATCTATACCAACACTACAAACACAAGTCATTGCTTCAAGTTTATTTAAGGTAATTGCGCCACTCTTTGCTGCGTTTATCATACCGATATCTTCACTGACTGGGATAAATGCACCAGAAAGTCCACCGACGTTTGAACTTGCCATAACGCCACCTTTCTTAACTGCATCGTTAAGCATTGCAAGTGCGGCTGTCGTTCCATGCGCACCTACTTGTTCAAGCCCCATTTCTTCTAATATGTGTGCAACGCTATCGCCCATAACAGGTGTTGGCGCTAACGATAAATCAACTATGCCAAATTCTGCATTTAAGCGTTTTGACGCTTCGTTTGCAATAAGTTGACCTGCTCTTGTAATTTTAAATGCAGTTTTCTTTATTGTTTCAGCCATTTCGTTTATAGACGCGCCTTTCATATTTTTTAGGGCGTGACTAACTACCCCAGGTCCTGAAACGCCAACGTTTATAACCGTTTCTCCCTCACCAATTCCGTGAAATGCGCCAGCCATAAACGGATTGTCCTCAACAGCATTGCAAAACACAACGAGTTTTGCACAGCCAAACCCATCTTTTTCCTTTGTTCTTTCAGCAGTTTGCTTTATAATTTTACCCATAAGCGCAACTGCATCCATATTTATACCAGCTTTTGACGTGCCAACGTTAACTGATGAACACATTCTATCTGTTATTGCAAGTGCTTCAGGGATACTCTCTATGAAAGACTTTTCATAACTTGTCATACCCTTATGAACAAGGGCTGAATAACCACCTAAAAAGTCTATTCCAACAGTCTTTGCTGCATTGTCAAGCGCTTTTGCTAAAATGGTTTCCTTTCCACAAAAAGATGAAGTTAAAAGGCTAGCAGGTGTAATTGAAACACGTTTATTTATAATAGGAATACCATACTCAGCTCCCAAATCTTCTGCAACTTTAACTATCTTTTCTGCCTTTTTACAAATTCTATCGTAACAGAGCTCGGCAGTTTTTTTCGCGTCATCTCTAATACATGGTAAAAGTGATATTCCCATAGTAATAGTCCTGACGTCAAAATGCTCTTTTTCTACCATATCGATAGTTTCTAAAATCTCATTTCTATTAAGCATACCTATTCTCCAAGTTAAATTTTATGCATAGCATTAAAGATATCTTCGTGTTGAACGTGAATAGACACGCCGATTTGTTCTCCAAGCTTTACTAAACATTCCTTAAGTTGGTTTAGTGAAAGAAGAGATTTAGATAAATCACAAAGCATGAGCATTGTAAATTTATTTTGCATAAGCGTTTGGCTTATGTCTTCAATGTTAACTTGATTTTCGGCAAGAGCCGTGCTAACTTTTGCGATAATTCCTGGCTTATCTTCACCAATAACCGTTACGATTGCTTTCATTTTATGTAAACTCCTTTAAGATAAAATTTCATAACTGATAAGAACGTTCCCTTGCGTCACATACCTTACGTTTTGATTTTCTTCAAATTGTGGAAAAGATTTTTCTCTTAACACTAAAACGTGCCTTTCATAAAAATCTTTCTTATATTTATTCCATTCTAAAAACACAAGCGACTTAAAATCCACTCCGTCCTTAGTGCGTAGGCTTTCATCATACTCGAAAAAACTTCCCGTTGAAGTTTCCTTTAATCCCGTAATTAAATTCTTTGTCAGCTTATAATATTTGTTAACGCGTTTATAACATATACCCAAATATATAAAAGAAAATATCATAAAAACAAAAGTCAATGGATAATGAATAATCTTAACAGTTGTTATTTCTTTTGCCATATATGGTAACGTCCTAAACCATAACCATAAACCTAAACTTATAAACAAATACACAGCAAGAACAATAAAATAAATCATCAGTGTAATATTTTTTTGTTTTTTCGCTTGTGTAAACTCATCGTTGACAAAAAACTCTGTCATATTTTCTCCTTATTATTTGAAATCGGTTCTAACCTTTTTCAATCCGCCGTCCGTCTTCTTGAAAAGTTCATATCTATCGCCGTACTCTGCCATCACGTAATCAGGGTGATTTTTAACCTTAAAATAGGTTGGCGCATCATGTGTTACAGTTGGCTTTTCTTCAATTTTTAAATTACTTTCTTCTTTCTCTTTTTGCGCATCTGGATCTGTGCTTATAATTTGAGCGCCCTTGCTCCTTTTAACCTTTTTATCAATGCCAAGCAGTTTTTTTATGGTTGCTAATATCGCATAACCTATAGAAATTATAACTAAAGTATAAAAGACTATTAAAATCATAGGGTTTTGATCAAACACACCCACAAAATATAATATGACGCCAAGTAATGCTACCAATAGTGTCAGTTGCAAATTAAATAGTGCCAAAACTTTATACACTATGGTAAACACCGTGCCTATTACGCTTTTTATTAATCCGAAAACCAATCGATTTCTATAAAGTATCAAAATTATCTCCCAAACAAATTTCTAAAAAATTGACTCGCGTCAAACATAAAACCACTTAACCACCTTGCAGAAATTGCCCAATCGCTAACAACACCTTTAACTTGACTTATGTCACAAGTTCCATATTTACTTCTGCTATCAGCACTATCCGTCCTGTTATCACCAAGGTAAAACACTTCCCCTTCACCTATCTCCCAACGAGAGATTGGCTGATCTTTTTCATCTTTATTTGATAAATCAGGTTCAGTTTCCATGCCTTTTTTTAAATAATCTTCTTTAAGTTCGATAAGAATTTGGTCTTTATATCCAACGTACACCTTTCCATCTTTTATCTCAACGACCTTTGTCACACCTTTCTCACCAATGACTATTGCCCTTTTAATCAACCAATCATAAGAACCATCAGGCCTCTGTTTTTCACCATCAATAACAATTATAGCCCCTTCTTTAACTTCAAAGTCTTTGCTCACAAATAACACGTCGCCAGATTGTAAAGTTGGACTCATTGACGGCCCGTCCACATACACGTTAAAAAAAACAACTCTACTTAAAATTATAAGTGTTAAAGAGAAAAGTATTATTAAACTTAGCATTATCCAGAGGATAATCTCGAAAATGTTTTTTTTCTTCTTTTGCTCCAAAGTTGTTTCATTATCAGAAACTTGAATTTCAGTATCAGACATCTGTTTCCTCGTTTTTTGATATATAAATTTTGGTAATTTTTTTTACCTCATCATTTGACAAAAATATTGCTCGTTCACATTTGGTACATTTTAGTTTGACATCTGCACCTACGCGAACTACACTCCACTCATTTCCACCACAAGCATGGTTCTTTTTCGATATTATCTTATCCCCAACGTTATATAACATTTCTTTCCTTTTCAATTATACCCACAAAGCATTGTTGATTAAAAATTCCGTATCTTTAACGTCAATTTCTATTGCTTCGACCTTAGAATATTCTTTTAACGACATACCCTCTATTGTTTTAAATTTGTTCATATCTATTTGAACGTTATGCCAAACGTCCCCACCTAAAATATTTGTGCTTGATATGTATTCAATTTTGTTACCGAAATAGTTCGTTATAAGTTTTATTGTTAAAGTTGCCTGTTCTTTTGCAAACACGTCGATCATAAACATAGCGCCATCTACTGGTTTATACTTTTTGCTTCCTATTACAAATGACAAAAGTCCACCACTCGATCCCACACCTTCAATACCCATAGGTCCTTTTTTTAACACAACGCCACCTTTATCAAACACGTTTACGTTAGTTGGATTTTCTTGAGCAGGGTGCGCTGAAACAAATATTGTATGTGCGTTTTCCTTTCGCGATGAATACAAGATAGTGTTTTTATAACTTGGACTTATCTCTTCTTCTTTAAAACGCTTGCCTAAAATATTTGAAGATATAGCAAAGCCGTTTTTGTCCTTAAGCATTGCAAATATTACAAATAATCCAGATTGTGCAAACGGCAAATATGAAGCATGGTATTTCCCAGTTTCTTTTTTCGTAACGTCTATTTTGTGCCAACCACGAAGTTCAGGATTTGCATATTCTTGCGCCACGTAAATGCTTAATTCAGAAATCTTCTTTTCTTCAGTATTAACTTCTATTTCTATCCTACCATCTACTATATCACTCTTAATTTCTAGGCTAGATGGTAAAGAAACGTTTTCTTTTTGTAAAAATTTATTAAAAAATAATATAGCGTTATTGTATGCATCATAATCTATTCTATCGATTTGATTAATTGAATAATGCACTGCACTATATACTTCTTTTGGTATTTTAGCAAGCGTATCATAAGCACGATCAACGTCAAACTTATTGCTGTTTGTTGCACATAATAACAATGTTGGACAATTTGTATGCATAGCATATGCCTGAGCGTCAACACCTGCAATAAACTTATACATTTCATCAGAGAATTGAGGTTCAATCTCCCCACTAAATTTATATACGTCCTTATAACCTATCCAACCGGGATTTAAGCCAAACACTGCTGCATCAAGATTTTCATCAGTTCCAGCAACGTGCCAAAGCGCCATTGCAACATCAGAAAAAGCAAAGCCACCTACGTCCGTTATAGCGTCATGCGTTTTAAGATATTTTAGAGCATATCTTAAAACTGCACACCATTCATACCAACAAGTTTCCTTAGCATTGTCCTTAATTTCATAAAGTTCGCCCTTTACCGTTTCATAATTTGCATATTTTATGCTTTCTGGATATGAAGTATAAACATACTTGCCTTCAGCTTTTCCAGAAAAGTCAATGGTCATTACAGCAAAACCCTTATTTAACAAATCGTTTACAAGCGTTCTGTTGCTATTTATAGAAAAATCTTCCAACAACAAAATGGCAGGACTATTTTCAAGTTCTTCATTTCTAGATAATTCTGCATAAATTTTTACTTTGCCATCTTTAACTTTTCTGCCTTCAATAAAAAGTTTTGAAGTAGTAAAGTTTGAATTCTTTTCTATATTGATGACTTGTACGTTAAGGCTTTCTGGAATAGAAAAATTCTTCCAAATTACCGATGGTGTTAAAATTGTGTTTAGCATAAAGTCCTCATCAATCTTCACAAATTTTGATATTTTGTGAAATAAATCTCATTTTAAGTTGATTTTTGTCTAAGTTTAGTTTATAATTATTCTCACTCGTAAAAATTGTATAGTACGCGAGTCTATTATATTTTATATTATATAATATTATTTAAATAAGCGCAAGCATTTTTTGCATTTGCTTATAAATTATCAAGGAAGATATGACGTGTTCTTTTTCTAAAGAGTTTTCTTCTTCAGCTTTCACTGATATCGAGAACTCATTTATAACTGAATATTTACCTATCGCCAATGGCGACACCATAAAGGTTTACCTTTATGGTCTTTACCTTTGCCAACACCCAGAAAGCGATATGCCGATATCTTCTATCGCACAAAATCTTAAAATGGATGAAAACGCTGTTAAAGATTGCTTTAGTTTTTGGGAAGAATTTGGAATTTTATCCGTACTCTCAAACGACCCTTTTACCGTGCAATATCATCCTGTACGCAGTATGTTTTCTTCTAAACCAAGAAAATATAAGGCTGAAAAATATTCGGATTTTAGCAAAAGTTTACAAGCATTATTGCCTAATCGCATGATTTCTACAAGCGAGTTTTCAGAATATTTTATGATTATGGAAACTTATTCTATTAAGCCTGAAGCAATGCTTATGATTGTTAAATATTGCGTGGACAGAAAAGGCAAAGAGATTTCATATAAATACGTTTCAAAAGTAGCCAAAGATTTCGGAAATCGTTCAATAAACACTGTGGAAAAAGTTGAAGCAGAACTTTCTTCTTACAGTGCAAAAACAGCCGTTATTGAACAAATTTTACGTGCTCTATCACTTCGCCGTCAACCAGATATTGAGGACTCGAATTTCTTAAAAAAATGGACGCAGGAGTTATCATTTGATGCTGAAAATATTATTTTTGCAGCAAAAAAATTGAAAAAAAGTAGCATGGAAAAATTAGATGAATTTTTACTTGAACTATATGCTATGAAAAGTTTTTCTAATAATGAAATCGCCGACTATATGGACAAGAAAAAGGATATATATGAACTCGCAATAAAAATAAACAAATCTCTCTCAATTTACGTTGATATTATTGACACGGTTGTTGATACATATACAAAAAAATGGCTATCCTTTGGTTTTGATGGAGAAACTTTGTTATATATAGCTTCACATTGCTTTAAAAATAACAAGCGTTCGCTTCAAGAAATGGACGTTCTTATCGAAGAGTTAAGAGGTCGTGGATTTATCACACTTTCAGGTGTTGGAGACTACTTTAGCGAACAAGAAAAGATTGATGAATTTATCGCCAAACTGCTCTCTACCGTGGGATTAAGCCGTCGTCCAAACCCTTGGGACAGAGAAAATCTCAACGTTTGGAAGGGCTGGAATTTCTCTAACGAAATGATATTAGAAGCTGGAAAACTTTCGGCTGGAAAAGCCTCACCTATTGCTTATATTAATGGTATTTTAAGCAATTGGAAGAACAATGGAATTTTCAACTTAGAGGGTGTAACTTCGACCACAATAACAACGGATAATTCACAAGAAACTTATAATAGAGAATATGAAAGAAGACGAACCCTCGCCTTGTCTCGTGCGCAAAAAAATAACGAAATTGCAATGGGTATAGATGGTTTTGCAAACGTTTATTCTAGATTAAATTCTATAGAAAAAGACCTTGCTTTTGCTGAAATTGCAAACGAAAAAACTACTCTTGAAAAATTAGAAAACGAGAAAAGTGAACTTCTTAAAAAGGCGCATAATTTATTAGCCACTAAAAGCCTTACGCTCAAAGACTTATCCCCTGTTTATGCTTGTGAAAAGTGTAACGACACCGGTTACGTTGGAACACACAGATGCGATTGTTTTAATAAACAATAACTAATTTAAAAATTTATCCCAAAGGCACTGCCTTTGGGATTTTTTGTTTTTGTAAGATTATTTTCTGTCATCAAGTTTGATATACTCGTTTCTGCCGTTCGTTGAAACGTATGCAGGACGAATAATCTTGCCGTTGTTATATAGTTCTTCAAGCCTATGTGCGCACCAACCAGACATTCTTGCAATTGCGAACATTGGCGTAAAGAGTTCGGTTGGAAGTCCAAGCATATTGTAAACGAAACCACTATAAAAGTCCACGTTTGCAGAAACTCCCTTTACAATTTTTCTCTTTTCACAAATAAGTTGCTGAGAAATTCTTTCAACGTTTTCGTACAATCTAAATTCTTTATTCCTACCCTTTTCTGCAGCGAGTTGTTTAACGAAGCCCTTAAACACTTGTGCTCTTGGGTCTGAAATTGAGTAAACTGCGTGCCCCATACCATAAACTAAGCCCGACTTATCGTATGCTTCGCCAGCTAAAATCTTTGCTATGTAAGCGCGAACTTCTTCATCATCGTTCCAATTTTTAACGTGCTTTTTGATATCGGCAAACATTTCCATAACCTTTATGTTTGCGCCACCGTGTCTTGGACCTTTTAACGAACAAAGCGCAGCTGTAATTGTAGAATAAGTGTCTGTACCAGCACTCGTTACAACGTGAGTGGTGAAAGTTGAGTTGTTACCACCACCATGTTCTGCGTGTAAAATAAACGCAATATCCAAAACCTTTGCTTCAAGTTCAGTAAATTTTGAGTCAGGACGGAGCATATGCAAAACGTTTTCTGCCGTTGAATATTCAGGAAGTGGCCTATGAATAATAAGCGACTTGTTGTGATTTTTGTGCATATGTGTATTATACGCATATACGGCAAGCATAGGCGTCAATGCAATCAATGCAAAACTTTGCATTAAAACGTTTTCAAGAGAATTGTCAAGCGCACGTGGATCGTAACTATAAAGCCCCAAAACACACTTTGCAATAGTGTTCATAATGTCTTTGTTTGGCGCTTTCATAACCACGTCCCTAACGAAGTTTCTAGGCAATTGATTTCTAAAAACTGCAAGAAGTTGCTTAAATTTTTTAAGTTCATCTCGCGTTGGCAATTTATTAAATATTAAAAGATAAGTTGCTTCTTCAAAACCACAATGCATTTCATCATCATAGTTTTCAATCATTGTACGAACGTCTATTCCACGATAGTAAAGTTCACCATTGATTGGAGTTAAAACGCCATCTATTAATTTTTTCGCAACAACGTCAGAGATATCTGTAAGACCTGTAATAACACCTGCACCATTTTCGTCTCTCAAACCCCTTTTAACTTGATTTTCTCTATAATCTTGTTCTGTAAATTTAGGACTTTGGCGATAAAGCTTTGCAAATTTTGTTATTTCTTCTGTTTGATATTTCGTTACAGGCATTTTTTTATCTCCTTTTAGTTTTGGTTATTTTACCATTATTTATAAAAAATGTCAAATAAATATTATATGTATCAGTTGGCTGATAAGTTTGTTTTGTGAAAAATTTTAAAATTTAAGGGGTTTAAGTCAATCCTTAAACCCCAAATATGTTATTTTTTAACTTTTAGTCTTCCATCCTAATGGTTGCATCGACTTTGATAACGTCCTCTAATTTAGTGAGTTTATCAAGAGCCTTTTTAACTGCACTTTCGTTACACATATGTGTGGTTATAACGATTTGTGCACAATCATTTGAACAGCCTACTTGTTTAACTTCTGCAATACTGATATTGCTCTTTGAGAATATAGAGGCAATTCTTGCAAGAACACCTGCCATATCCTTAACGGTTAAACGAATATAGTATTTCGACGTAAAGTCAGAAACAAATTTAACAGCTTGATTGCCCTTCTCATTATTTTCAAAACTTGCATAGAAGTTTTCGTTATGTTTTGCAGCAAAGATAACGTCTGAAACGATTGCGCTACCCGTTGGCAATGCACCTGCACCCCTACCATAAAGCATAATCTCACCAACGGCATCACCAACTAAGTGAACTGCATTGAATGAATCGTTTACGCTTGCAAGTGGATTGTCATTTTTAACGAAAGTTGGGTGAACTCTAACCTCAACGCCCTTTTCAGTATCTTTACCGATACCCAAAAGTTTAAGAGTATAGCCCATTTCTTTACCTTGTGCGATATCTTCCTTGGTTATTGCAGTGATACCTTCTCTATAAACGTTTTCAACGCAAATCTTCTTGTTAAATGCAAGACTTGAAAGAATAGAAAGTTTATAAGTTGCATCAAAACCTTCAACGTCAGCCGTTGGATTAAATTCTGCATAGCCCAATCTTTGTGCTTCTTTCAAAGCTTCTTCATAAGAAGAACCTTCGTAAGTCATTTTTGTTAAAATATAATTTGTAGTACCATTGATTATACCTTTGATTGACAAAATCTTATTGGCTTGCATTCCGTCAATAAGCGTTCTGATAATAGGAACACCACCAACACAACTTGCTTCAAAGAGAAGTCCAACGTTCATCTTTTTTGCCTCTAACTCAAGTTCTGGCCAGTGCTTTGCGAACAATTCTTTGTTTGAAGTAACAACCGTTTTACCACTCTTAAGTGCTTTTGTAACGAAAGTTTTAGCAACCCCTGTTCCACCGATAACTTCAACCACGATATCAACTTCTGGATTCGAACAAATTTCTTCAATGCTTGAAGCGATTTTACTTTCTTCAATACCCAAAGATTTTGCCCTTTCCACGTTCTTTTCAAGAACGGCTTCAACGGTTAGGTCAACGCCTTGCGTCTTTTTGAAATATTCTCTGTTTTTGGTAAGAATTTCATACGTGCCACCACCAACGACACCAAGTCCTAATATAGCGACACCTGCTTTTTTTAACATAACGTTCTCCTTTTATTTGTTAAGTTCATAAATAGTCTTAAGTCCATCTAAAGTCAAAGTTCTATCAACAAGGCTAATTTCCTTTACTTCCTTAGCGATAATCTCACCAAGACCACCCGTTGCTACAACCTTAACTTCATCGAGTTTAAGTTCTTTTTTTATTCTCTTTAATATATTTTCCACTAGCCCAGCAAATCCGAAAATTATACCTGCTTGCATACAGTGTTTAGTATTCTTTCCAATAACCGTTTTTGGCGCGTCAAGTTCGACCATCGGTAATTGCGCCGTCTTGGTTGCAAGACCTTCTAACGAAGTCTTTATACCTGGGGCAATCACTACACCCAAAAGTTCGCATTTTTCATTGATAACGTCAAAGGTAGTTGCCGTACCAAAGTCTATCACAATTATCGGTCCACCATATTTAGTAAATGCTGAAACGCTGTTAACGATGATGTCTGCACCAACTTCCCTTGGATTTTCAGCCTTGATGTTAAGCCCTGTCTTAATGCCTGGGCCTATCATTATAGGCGAAATGCCAAAAAAGTATTGACACATATGACAAATGGTATAGTTTAATGCAGGAATAACCGATGAAAATATAATTCCATCGATATCGGTCTTTGTTATTCCCCTATCCGAAAGCAGACCCACCAAAACTGAACCATATTCATCTGCCGTTCTTGAAATTCTTGACGAAACTCTGAAAGATGCAACCAGTTCATCTCCGTCAAAAACACCATATTTTATGTTTGTATTACCTAAATCTATTGCTAAAAGCATTTTTATACCCCTAACACTTAAGCAAGTTGTTTATCAACAACTCTAATAACCGAGTAAATTGCAGGTGCTACGACTAAATTTATTCCCAATTCAATTAGGAAATTTATTCCTGCACAAATTACTATTAAAAAATATATTACACTGACACCTTCAGCAGTTGATAACACTGAAATAGTATCGCTCATCAAAAGTGCGCCAAGAATAAATATTAAAGTATTCACAACGGGCACTGCTGCCGACGCAATAAAAGTTGCAACGTACTTGTTCTTATTCTTTAAGAGATTGTAAACAAACGCACCAAGTACTGCCGCTGCAGTGATTTTCACCGTGCACACTAAAAAGGTTAGAACAGGATGTTGCGTAAATAAGAAATTAGTAAATGGGTCAAGTCCCGTAACGCCAAATATAAAGGTCATAAGACCACTTATAAGTCCAAGGATTAAACCACCTTTAATTCCTAAAGTTAAAGCCCCCACCACTATAGGTATAAGCGTTAAGTTAACGTTGGTTACAATCTTAAACACCGTGCCTAAAAGATTAAGTACGACTAGTAAAGTTGTAAGTATCGCAAGATACACTACGTTTTTGGTTGTAAAAAACTTACTATTCATTTTTGACCTCCAATCGAATTCCTTTATGGATATCCGTTGTATAAAAAATTTTGTCCCTTTATAAAGTCAGTCTATATATGACTGCTTTTTAATATCTTTTATTTTAGCACAAAAAATCTATAATCGCAATTAAATTAAAGGCTGTTTATCACATTTTTAATTAAATAAACATACATTGATACTAGAAATCTCCGCAAAATACAAAAATCTACATAGGCGGAGTGATATATACTTTGGAGGTAATTTTATGAATAGTTTTGATTTATTCGGCGGAAACAACTGCTGTCTTTGGATTTTGGTGATTTTACTTATCATCTGTCTTTGCAAAAGTGGTTGCTTAAATGGCTTCTTTAATAGTTGTTACTGTCTGCCTGTGGCATTGCTTTTAATTTGCTGTTGTTGTAAAGGTGGCAGTGGCTTCTTAGGCAACTATGGTGGCTGTGGCTGTAAATAAAAGTAAATAAAAAGTAATAAAAATTCGGGGTGCATAAAGTCACCCCGTTTTTTTATCTTTAAACATTTTTTTGTTGTAATTTTTTCTTTTATACTTTTTTGTATTAGTGTTAAAATATTTCTCAATATACAACATATTGCGTAAAAAAATAAATTTCTTTAAATTTCCTTGAAAAATTTTGTCGAAAAATATTGCATTGGGGGGCATTTATATGTTATTATGTTAACATAATAAAAAATTAAGGAGGAACTCATATGAGTGACAAATCACAAACTAAGTTCGGCAAAGCGCTCGGACTTAAACCTGACACTAGCATTAAGACGGAAATCATCGCTGGTATCACAACTTTCTTTGCTATGTGTTACATCATCTTTGTAAACCCTGACTTCCTTTCTGGAAAGAATCCAACATCTCCATTGTTTAATGCGGCTTACATTGGTACAATCATTGCTGCAGTTATCGGTACGTTATTGTATGCATTCCTTGCTAAAAAACCTTTTGCTCAAGCATCTGGTATGGGCTTAAATGCATTCTTTATGGTATCATTTATGTTTGCTGCTGGCAACCCAGCAACTAATTATGGTGCAGGCTTAGTAATCATACTTATTTCTGGTTTGATTTTCTTAATCCTTTCTATAACTGGTTTAAGAAGTTATATCGCTAAATCACTTCCAGACTGCTTAAAGAAAGCTATCCCTGCTGGTATCGGCTTATTTATCGCTTTCATCGGCTTACAAGGTGCAGGTATCTCTGTTGATGGTGCTACTCTTGTTTGCTTGCCTGACCTTAGAGAGTGGTCTGTTGCTGGACCTGTTCTTTCTGTTATTTTTGGTCTTATCGCTATCGTTATCTTTAACAAAATTGGCGCTGGCTGGATGAAAAAAGCATCTATCGTTTTAGGTATTTTAGTTTCAACAGTTCTTTATTATTTGTTCACTTGGACTGCTCCAAGTTTTGAACTTGGCCAAATCGGTCAATCTTTCAAAGACTTTGGCGAATATGGTTTCTCTGTATTTAAACCAGAAAGTTGGAAAGTTGCGTTTGACGGCACAACCTTTGGTTCAATTTTTGCTGTTATTATGCTTATCGTAACTTTCTGCTTAGTAGATATGTTCGATACGATTGGAACACTTTATGGTACTTGCGCTCAAGCAAACATGCTTGATGAAAACGGCGACCCAATCGATATCGAAAAATGTATGCTTTGCGACTCTATCGCAACTGCTGCTGGCGCTATGGTTGGTGTTTCAACAGTTACAACTTTCGTTGAATCTGCATCTGGCGTTGCTGAAGGTGGTAGAACAGGTCTTACTGCTTTAACTACTGCCGTTTTATTTGCAATATGCTTGGTACTTTCTCCACTTGCAAGCATTATCCCTGGTGAAGCAACTGCTCCAGCACTTATTTACGTTGGATTATTAATGCTTAAAAACTTCAAAGCTGTTGATATGGACGACTTGTCAAGTGCAGTTCCTGCATTTATTGCTTTAATTATAATGCCTTTGACATATTCTATCTCTAACGGTATCGCTCTCGGTGCTATCTCTTACGTTCTTATCCAACTCTTCACTGGTAAGTATTCTAAGAAAGACATCGTTGTTACTGTAATCGCAGTTCTCTTCATCTTGAGATACGTTTTAGTTCCAGCAATGTAAATAAAAACTTAAAAACTTAAGCCTTGCGAAATTTCGCAAGGCTTTTTTATTTGTCTTTTTGTTGTTAATCAATATCCTTTCTTTCTGCCAAGTTCGGTGTTATCCTCTTTCCTATCTCTTAAAGTTTTTTCAATATTCGGTTTATCTTCATAACGGTAATCTTCGCCATACTTCTTTATATATTTATCAATAACGTTATGAGATGCAACTTGATTTACGCTTGAGTTTACTTGTCTTTGATACTTAAAGTATTCGTGGTTATCTGGTAAATCATTGATATTTATAGTGTCTTCATAATAACCCGTAAGCCTTACGCTCTTTATAACCTCACGAATATATTCCTTGTTTGATTTTAACTTGATTAAATCAGGAAAATCTGCTCCACCGACAAACAGTTGTTCCCAATCTCTGCCCTCATATTTTTTAAGCATTTCGCTTGCAATTTTAAGGTGCTTTAATTCTTGGTCTAAATGCTCAAGCCAAATCTTTTTAATTTGAGGGTGCGTTTCACTCTGATAGCAAGAATAATATAAATAGCACTCTGTATATTCATGCATAACCCAGCCTTCAAACATGGTACAAGACGGATCTAGCAACGAGCCGTATCCCGTTACGTGTTGTTCTTCTATCATTGCAATCTCAGTATAGAGTTTTCTTCCTAAATCGCTGTGGTAAATATTCCCCACGTTCATATAGTAGTTCATAGTCTGTTGTTCAGCAGCCGTTATAATATTTGCGTGCAGTCTTGTAATTAAGCTGTCTTGCCAATCGTTGATATATCTTCTAACATCGTCGTTAGGATATCTATGCTCGGCAATAGTTGGACGCGCTGGTGTTATTTCGGTATATCCCCCAACAAGCCTTTCTGCGTGCACACCTTCTTCCATATCTAATAAATTAGCATACCTATAAAGGTGGTCAAAGTCTTCTAAAAGTGCAAAGTCTAATTGAGCCTTTACAAACGGATTAGGTTCTTTTTGAGCCATATCAGCCGTTAAATCAACGGCAAGTTGTTCGTAACCAATTGTTGTCTCTAAAATGGTTTCATCAATAGGCTTAAGCGCTGAAATGCGTTTTTGTTGAAACTGTTCTTGTCTTCTCACCCCAGCTAAAACACGACGTACGTCATTATTTAGACAGTGTCTGTTAAAGTGGTGCAAAAACCAATTTGACTCAAACTCTGTGCCGTTCATTAAAATAACCCTTGTTTTTGTGTAGGGGTCGGTTGAATTCTTGTCGTATGGCTTAACTGCAACGTTAGACCAACTTGGGTAACTTAATTTTGTGTCTTTTGGCAATTCTTTAAATGGATTCATATTTTTTTCTCCTTATTTTATAAAGAGTTTTGCCAAATCAATAATTTTTATACAAAATAAAAAAACCTTTCTTTGTTTTTTCAAAAAAAGGATTATTTTATTCTTTGTTGGTTTTTTTAATTTTATTTTTTAAAAACTTATTCGCATAATATATTCCATACGATATTATTACAGCCAAAGCAAATCCTGCAATATCAATAAAAACGTCTTTCACCGATGCCGTACGCTTTGATATGTTTTGCAAACTTTCATCAATTATGGCAACCGTTATTCCAGATGTAAACGTCCATATCAAATTTTTAAGTTTTAATCCAAAAATAAGCGTAAACAACAGCGCAACTTCCAATCCTAAAACAAAAAATTCAAAAAAATGCGCCATTTTTCTAAACACACTATGCGTTACTTTTCCTTCGCCAACAACAGCCTCTAAAGGTTCTTTAACTTGTTCGTAAATTCCCTCTGACTTCTCTAACGACTCTGTTGATGGCGTCAATGAGTTTGAAAAGATAAACCACAACGTTAGTGCTATAGCAATGCTTAGAACAACGATTAAAATGTTCTTTATCCGTTTCATAAACTACCTATTATATTTTTTAGTTAATCTTTTTATCTTTGCGAACGAATTTGTTGTAATTTGATTTTTGTTAAATTTAACTGACCAATTTTGTTCCAAAACAAGCCCCGGTTGATTAATCCTGTAATAGTCATCAAGGCACAAAACATCTTGCATTGGTATAATAAAGAGATTTGCCTTGGTCGCAAAACCAAGTTCAATCATTGCCTTTACAATACCTTTATTGTTGCCTAAATCAGCTTTAATTTTAAACAAATTTAGGCTATTTTTAAGTCCGTTTATAAGATTATTATAATCCCATTCGTTAAACTTCCTTATGAGTCCTAAAAGAGTATCGTTATCGTGAGTTCCCGTATAGCAAACCGAATTTTCGCCTATGTTTTCTGGTAAATATAAGTTATCCTTATCGCCGTTAAAGGCAAATGACAAAATCTTCATGCCTGGGTATCCCAAATAAGATAATAGCCCCCTAACACTATCGTCAATAAGTCCTAAATCTTCTGCAATGATTTTATCTTTATCGACTTTATTGTGAATTGCGTTAAAGAGTTCAATTGACGGAACTTTTACCCACTCGCCTTCTATAGCATTGGTCTTATTACTATCAACTTGATAATATCTATCAAGCCCTCTAAAATGGTCAATTCTAACTAGGTCAAATATTTTAAGCGTTTTCTTTATTCTATGCGCCCACCACGAAAAATTATCTTTTTTATGCTCATCATAATCATACACGGGGTTTCCCCAAAGTTGACCGTCTGCACAAAAATAATCTGGTGGCACACCTGCAACCTTTGTCGGTGCAAAATTTTCATCTAACTTAAAAAGTCCTTTATTTTTCCAAACGTCAACGCTGTCAAGCGCAACGTAAAGTGGCATATCTCCCATTATTTTTACGCCCTTGCTGTTGGCGTATTTTTTTAAGTTAAGCCATTGCTTTTTGGCTATAAATTGAACAAATTGCCAAAACAAAACTTGGTCGAAATATGCCTTTTCAAATCTTTTAAGAGTTTTTTTATCTCTATTTTTAAGTTCATTATCCCACTCGTAAAAGTGTTTTTGTCCAGATGCATACTTAATTGACATAAAGAGTGCATAGTCGTAACTTTCCTTGCTCTTTAAATATCTTAAAAATTCTGCATTTTCTTTATCAAACCTACTAAAAGCCTTTTTTAGAAGTGGATATCTAACTGAATATAATTCACCGTAATCTATATATTGTTTGTCAACTCGTGAAAATTTTAATTCTTGTTCGGTTATTAAGCCTTGCTCTTTTAAGAGTTCAGGGCTTATAAAATAGGGGTTAAATGAATCTCCACACACCGAAGAATATGGCGAGTTACCATAACCCGTTTGAACGAGTGGTAAAACTTGCCACACCTTTTGCCCTGCACTTGATATTAAATCAATAAATCTATAACTTTCCTTACCAAAATCACCTATACCATATTTACTTGGTAGGCTGAATATTGGCATTAAAATTCCACTTTGTCTTTTCATATTTATGTTATACCGTAAAACCACCGTCGCAAGAAATTACTTGCCCCGTGATAAATTTTGAATTTTCGCTTGATAAAAAATATACTAATTCTGCAACTTCTTCTGGAGTTCCTATTCTATTTAGTGGAGTTTCGCTTGCAAGCTCACTTAAATCTTCTTTAGTTAAATGCGAATTCATTGGCGTATCTATAACCCCTGGACAAACGCAGTTTACGTTTACGTTTGACGGGCCAACTTCCTTTGCAAGCGCCTTAGTAAAGCCGATTAAACTTGCCTTGCTTGCAGAATAGCACACTTCCATACTGCTTCCAATTAGTCCCCACATTGAAGAAACGTTAACGATTTTACCAAACTTTTTCGATATCATTCCTTTAAGCACTTTTTGTGTAATTAAATAGGCACTCTTAACGTTAACGTCAAAGACTTTATCCCACTCATCTAAAGTAGTGTCGGTTATAAGTTTTGTTAAACTTACGCCAGCGTTATTAACCAAAACGTCAATGCTTTTAAAACTCTTTAAGATATTATCCATCATATCATTGATATCTTGCGTTTTTGATAAGTCGGCTTTAACCCCAAAAAAGTAATCGCCTTTGTCTTGTTCTTTTAATTGCTTGACAAACTCGTCAATACTTTTTTTACCAGAATTATATTGACCTACAACGAAATATCCGTTATCGATAAATTTTTGCGCTATCGCCTTGCCTATTCCACCACTTGCGCCGGTAATCAATGCTACTTTCAAAATATCACCTAAATTTTTTATTGCAAATTTAACAATACCCGCAAAAAACTTTTGCGGGCATTATCGTTGTTTTTATATATGGGTTAGTTTAGAACTTAACCTTTAACTCTTTCCATATATTCGCCTGTTCTAGTGTCAACTCTAATGAGTTCGCCTTCTTCAACGAACATAGGAACTTGAAGCTTCGTACCTGTTTCCAAAACTGCTTCTTTGGTTGCGTTTGTTGCAGTGTTGCCCTTAACTGATGGATCTGCTTGCGTTACGCGAAGAACAACAAAGTTTTCACATTCAACAGAGAAGGCAACGCCCTTATAAGATCTTACGATAACAGGGTCGTTCTCTTTAATCCATTTAAGAGCATCTTCAACTTGATCATAGTTTAGTGGTGTGAGGTTGAATTCTTGGTCCATAAAATAGTAAAGTTCGCCGTCTGTATAAGAATAGGTCATGTTTCTCGTTTCAATTTGTGCTTCTTGAACTTTTTCGGTTGGGTTCCAAGTCTTTTCTAATACCTTGCCCGTTACAACGTTCTTCATAGTTGTTCTAACGAACGCTGCGCCTTTACCTGGTTTAACGTGTTGGAATTCAACTATTGTGTAAATTCCACTTTCATATTCGAAAGTAACGCCCTTTCTAAAATCGCCTGCTGTAATCATAGTTTTTCTCCTTTTCTTTATGACTAAATAATATTTTTTATAATTTTCAACTCTTTACTATCAGTAAAAAGCCTTTTTATACCATTTTTTGTAAGAAGAACTGTGTCTTCTATCCTTATTCCAAACTTTCCGTCTAAATAAACTCCCGGCTCTATTGTAAACAAGGAATTTTCCTTAAGCTCGTCTTTTTTTCTGTATGAAAGCGTCGGATGTTCGTGTATCTCAAGCCCTATACCATGCCCCAACGAGTGAGTAAAGTATTTATCTAAACCCTTTTCTTTCAAGTAATTTCTCGCAAACCCATCTGCGACGTCGGTAGTCGTGCCCACTTTAATGCTTTGCTCTGCTAGCTCATTTGCCTTAAGCACTGCATCATAACAAGCCTTAAATTCTTCAGTTGGATTGCCAAAAAATGCAGTTCTTGTTATATCCGAGCAATATCCGTTATATCTCGCTCCCATATCGATTAAAATTGGCATATTATTTTCAAGTTTTGTACTTCCAGTTTTATGATGTGGAATTGCACCGTTCTCGCCAAAAGCAACGATGGTTTCAAAGGAAGTTCCTTCCCCACCAAACTCGAAGATACAACGCTCTATTTTATCCCTCAATTCGCTTTCGCTTATGCCTAATCTAACCTGTTCTAAGCCCTTGTAAAGTGCCTTTTGTGCAATCTCGCACGCTGAAATCGTACTCTCTATTTCGCACTTTTCTTTCACTTGACGCATATCTTTTATAATCGTTTCAGAATCACTTATAGAAAAGCCGAATTTTTTGTATCCGTTATAATCTTTAACCGTGGTCTTTGAAAAATCAATGAATAGATTTTCTGTGCTAATGCTTTGAAGAAAGATCTTTATATCCTCTAAACTCGAATATAATTTTGCCTTTACTCCAAGACTTTCTAAAGTTTTGTTAACCCCAGAAAAATATCTCGCATCTAAAAAACAAGTGTTCTCATCTGCAAGAATAAGGTACCCCTCATCAAGAGATGTGCCCATTATATATTTGCCCGTTATCTCATCGGTTATAAGACAAGCATTTTTGTTAGAAAAAGAATGTTTTTTCATTTAACTATTTTATTTTACCAAAATTTTATAAATAAGTCAATTATAGCGATATATATTTATAACCCAAAATATATATTTTGCATCTTTAACGCATCAATATCCTGAGTCCCTGCCGATTCACATACGATAAATGGCTCTAAATTTAATTTTTTAAGCACTACTGCAAGTGAAAAAAAGTCGGGCCCATAATGATTATCTTCAAAGGTCAAGTGCCTTACTTCACCTTTTGCTGAATACTCAATTTTTGAAAAATGGATATGAAAATGCTTCATTTTTTCGTATCCTAATTGGTCTATCATAAATTGAAGTCTATCCATATAGTCTTGTTCGGTTTTAAGCGAGCCGAACTCCCTTGCATTTATATGCCCAAAATCAACGGCAGGCGTATAAATCTTGTCGATTTTACAGAACTCAACCACTTCTTCAATGGTACCAATTTGACCGAGTTTGCCCATGGTTTCAGGGCAATAAATAAGGTCGTCTAATCCCTTTTCGTAAATTATATCCCTTAATCTTTTAAGTCTTTCTATGGTCAAGTTTACTGCTTGCTCCCTCTTCATTTTGCCTTGGCTTGCAGGGTGAAAAACAATTCTCTTTCCACCCATAATCTTAATTTTTTCTGCCGATTGCAAAACGTAAGAAAAAGACTTTATTGCATTTTCTTCTTCGGGATTGGCAAAGTTGATATAATATGGTGCGTGAACGCTTATTTCAACGTTGTTTTCTTTAAATGCTTTGCCGATGCTTTCTGCCCTTTGGTTAGAAAGGTTCACCCCACGACCAAACGAATATTCAAAACAAGATAAGCCTTTTTCTTTAACCCAAACGGCACTCTCTTCACTCTTAGAATGCCCGGCTTCACTAAAGGCTATTGAATTACCACTTGGACCGAATTTAATCATTATTTTCCCCTTTTATCCTTTGCATATCAAAATTTAGTTGGTCAATTAGCTTTTCTATGCTATTAAACCTTTGAATTTCACGCATAAAACTTAAAAATTCAACTTCAATTTGTTTACCGTATATATCTCCATCAAAACCGATTAAATGCGCTTCTACAACCTTTTTATCTAAATCAAAAGTTGGTCTTGCGCCGTAATTTATTATGCTTTTATAAGCCTTGCCATAGACTTCTACTATCCCTGAATACACGCCGTCCTTTATTGCGAATTTTTGGCTGTCAATTAAAATATTAGCCGTTGGAAAGCCGAGTTGTTTACCGACTTGCCTATCCTTAATAACCGTGCCATAAAGAGAGTAGTTTCTACCCAAAAGTTTATTTGCTTTTTCTATATCTCCCTTTTGTAAAAGCGACTTAATAAGCGTTGTTGAAACCTTTTTGCCTTCCACGTTTAAAGTATCAACCACTAAGTGCGTTTGCCCTCTTGCCTTAGCGTATTCGGTTAAATACGTGGCATTACCCTTGCCAAAAGCACCGAAAGTATAGTCAAGTCCACTTACGTAGCCTATAATATTAAATTTTCTGTTAAGGTCGTCTAAAAAGACCTTTTTATCGAGAGATAAAAACTCTTTGGTTATAGGTGCGAAGTAAATTTCGTCTGCCCCTAACCCCTTTAATATTTTTTCTCTTTCAGTTGGCAAATATACGCTACTTTCTTTTCTATCATTTAAAACGTCTTTAACGTTTCCAAGAAAGGTAAATACCGTAAGAGTTGCACTATATTCATCAGCGAGTTTTCTTGCCTTTTTTATTACCCTTTGATGTCCTAAATGCACGCTATCGAAGTAGCCCATTGCTATAACTGTTGGTAAAATTTTATCTAACATAAGAATTTATCCTTAAAATTCCTTCTTGCACTTTGCCCACGCCTATAAAATTACCTTGATTATAAACCCTATACCTTCCGTCAGTGAATCCATAATTTTCAAACACGCCGTCAAGAATTTTTTGAGCTTGTTTTTCTGTTAAATTAAGTTTTTCAAAACTAACTGCACTATCTGCTGGAATTATAAAATCATCAGTATTTTCCAATCTTTTTAACTCTTCGACGGTAATGCCGTTTTCATAACTAAAAATTCCACTTTTAATTCTTGATAGTTTACTCATAGTACCAAGAGAACCACACTCTATCGCAATATCTCTTGCGAGCGAGCGAATATAAGTTCCACCCTTGCACTCTATCTTAAATTCAAATTCGTTATCGCTTATTTGTCCCAAACATTGTATGGATAAAATATTAACTTTCTTACTTTCAAGAGTAAACTCCACGCCTTGTCTTGCAAGTTGATATCCCCTTTTTCCGTTAATACATTTTGCCGAGTATTTTGGTGGCATTTGTTCTATTTCGCCAATAAATTTTTCTAATACTTTGTTTACTTGATCAAGTGTTGGAATTTTATCGCTTTTTTCGGTAATTTCGCCCGTTATATCAAGCGTATCCGTCGTGTAGCCGAAAATAAACCTTGCGATATAGGTCTTTTCTTTATCGAGCATATACTGAAACAACCTTGAAGCCTTTCCTATACCGACGGGCAAAACACCTTCAGCCATAGGATCTAACGTTCCCATATGCCCACACGGACAATTAAATTTTTTCTTTACAGCCCCAACGGCATAAGCCGAACTCATGCCACTAGGCTTAATCAAGTTTATAAATCCTGTCATCTTAATCTTCTATATAACGGCTTACGGCAAAAGTAATTTTATCAATCACTTCTTCATATTCACCACTTATTTGGCAACCACTTGCTAGAATATGTCCACCACCACCAAAAGTGCCTGCAACGGCGTTTACGTCCGTTCCTTTTGAACGGAAACTAATCTTAAATTTACTATTTTCAAGCTCCATAATACAAGCGCCAACTTCCACTGTGTCAATGCCCATAACGAAGTCTATAAATCCCTCTGTTTCTTCAGGCAATGTCTTTGTTTCTTTTAAGTCTTTTAGCCTAATAGTTGCAATGGCAAACCTATTGTCTAAAAAATACCTTAACTTCGACATCGTTTGTCCAAAAAGTTTTGCCCTTTCTTTGCTTTGTTTAGTAAACATATGGTAATGCACAGAGTTAAGGTCTGCACCCTTTTCTACCATCTTGCCAGCAGAGTACATCGTGTTTGCACTCACGTTTTTATGTCTAAAATTGCCCGTATCAGTCATTATACCCATAACCAAAAGCGTTGCAATTTCTTTGTCTATATCAGCACCTAATTCTTCAATTAACAAAAGAACGTTTTCGCAATTACTTGAGTTGTCAAATACGTAGTTAATTTTAGCATATCTAGTGTTTGAAACGTGGTGGTCTATTGAATAGGTGTTTTTATGCTTCATAAATGCATCGTAAAAATTGCCAAGCCTTGAACCATCTGCACAGTCTATTGCAATAAACGCCGAATATTCACCGTCCAATTCCCTTTTAACCGTTTTTATTGCATCTAAAAAGAAAAATCTCGATGGAACGACGTCATCACAAAAGACCTGTGCCCTTATACCGAGATTTTTTAGTGCGCTCGATAGCGCAAGGGCAGAGCCTAGTGTATCGCCGTCAGGTCTAATATGGCAAAAGAGCGCCACGCTTTTTTCCTGTCTTAGTTTTGACGATAATTCACTTAAACTAATCACTTTTTTCGCCCTCGTTTATTTTTTTGAATAATTTATCCATTTTGTCGCCATATTCCATAGAATCATCTAATACAAAGTTGAGTTCTGGAACGGTTCTTGCCCTTATAACCTTTGCAAGTTCAAAGCGGATTTTTTTAGCATCCGCTTTGATTGCATCAAAAGTTTTTTTTGATTTTTCAGCATTTACTGAATATACGCTGACGTAAACCTTTGCGTATGATAAATCGTTTGCACAATCTACACGCAAAATAGAAAACATTTCGGTTATAAGTGGATTTTTTAGCTTGCGAGAAATTATTTCATAAATTTCCTTTTGCAATTCACTGTTTAGCCTATCGCTACGGCTAATTCCACCATTATTTCTTCTCATCTATTCTTTATTTTCCTCTACTTGATAACTTTCAATAAAGTCGCCAACCTTGATATCGTTAAACTTCTCAATACTGATACCACATTCAAAGCCTTGAGCAACTTCCTTAACGTCATCTTTAAATCTCTTTAATTGCAATACATTGCCTTCGCAAATCATAACGTCATCACGATAAATACGCAACTTGCCGTTTCTAATAATCTTTCCTTCAACAACGTATGAGCCTGCAACTTGACCAACGCCTGAAATCTTAAAGACTTCTCTAACCTCGGCTTTACCCATATAAATTTCCTTAAACTTAGGTGCAAGCATGCCTTTTAATGCTCTTTCAACGTCTTCTATCGCTTCGTAAATAATTCTATAAAGTTTGATGTCAACGCCACTTCTTTCAGCAATTTGTTTTGCGTTTGAATCAGGTCTAACGTTAAAGCCGATTATAATTGCATTTGAAGATTCTGCAAGCATAATATCTGATTCTTTGATTGCGCCTGCTGCTGCGTGAATAACGTTAACCTTAACTTCAGCATTTGATAGTTTTTCAAGAGAACTCTTAACTGCTTCAACAGACCCTTGAACGTCAGCCTTAACGATGAGTGGCAATATCTTCATTTCGCCTTCAGCAATCTTGTTAAATACGTCATCGAGAGTAACCTTGCTAGAAGCTTTGAGCATATTTTCCTTTTCTTTATTTTGTCTTTCTTCAGCAACAAGTTTTGCTAGTTTTTCGTGTTCAACTGCATATAAAATGTCACCAGAGTTTGGAACGTCATCTAAGCCCATTATAGAAACTGGAGTTGATGGACCTGCACTTGTAACTCTTCTTCCCTTATCGTCAACCATCGCACGAATCTTACCGGTAACAGTTCCAACGATAACGCTGTCTGAAACCTTAAGCGTTCCGTTTTGAACGAGAATGGTTGCAATAGGACCTTTACTTTGGTCAAGTTTTGCTTCGATTACAACACCTTTAGCCTTTCTATCTGGGTTTGCCTTTAAGTCTTTGATTTCAGCAACCAAATTGATGTTTTCTAAGAGATTATCGAAACCTTCGCCTGTCTTTGCTGAGACTGGGCACAAAATGGTGTCTCCACCCCATTCTTCTGGCAATAATCCGTGTTCAGTAAGTTGTGTTTTAATCCTTTCAACGTTTGCTTCAGGCTTATCAATCTTGTTGATTGCAACGATGATTGGAACGTCCGCCGCCTTTGCGTGATTGATTGCTTCAATTGTTTGTGGCATTATACCATCGTCAGCAGCAACTACTAAAACTGCTATATCAGTTGCTTGCGCTCCCCTTGCACGCATTGCAGTGAACGCTGCGTGGCCTGGTGTATCAAGGAAAGTAATGGCTTCGCCACTAACCGTTACTTGATATGCACCTATGTGCTGTGTAATACCACCAGCTTCACCAGCAGTTACGTTTGTTTTTCTAATTCTATCGAGAATAGACGTTTTACCATGGTCAACGTGTCCCATAACTGTAACGACAGGTGGGCGTTTTTGTAACAATTCGCTTGCATCTGCCATATCGTCAAAGCCTTCGCTTAAAACGTCTTCAGCTGTTTTATCTAACTTAAGTTCAAGTTCAACGCCAATATCATCGGCAATAAAAGCTGCAGTATCAAAGTCAATCGAATCGTTGATTGTCTTCATAATACCTTCCTTGAATAGCCTCTTGGTGATTTCAGCAGCAGTTATACCAATTTTTTCACTCAATACTTTAAGTGGGATAATTTCGGTGTTGATAACTGCCTTTTCAATTTTGATAACGTTAACTTCAGATTTTTCCTTAGTCTTTTTAACAGGACGGAATTTTCTATAACCAGTCTTGTTTTCATCAAAATCTTCAATGTCCACTTGTCCTTTGATAAGTGCACGCTTGTTAATAACTCGCTTTTCTTCAAAAGACCTTTCACCGTTTTGTTTTTTCTTCGCAAAACTGCGTTTATCTTCTTTTTGAATAATAGGTGGCGCAACGAAAGAGCTTTGTGGCTTTTTGTTTGGAGTTCCTTGTCTATCGCCCTTGTTAAAATCAGGTTTTTGACCACGATTAAAGGTGTTTTGACCTTGACCTTTAGCCCCGTCTTGACGTGGCTGTCTTTCAAAAGGTGCGTTTGGACGAAATTCGTTTCTTGGTTTTGAACCGTCACCCTTTCTATCAGGTTTAGTAGGTTTTTGAATAGGACCTTCACGACGCAAAATAAACGATGGGCGTGCAGGTGGTGTAAATTCTGCCGGTTTTTCTTCCTTCGCTTCCACCTTTTCTTCCGGTTTAGCCACTTCTTCTTTCTTTTCTTCTTGTGGCTTAACTTCTTCTTTCACTTCTTGTTTTGGTGCTGGTTCTATTTTCTCTTCCTTAGCTTTTTCTTGAACGACCTTCTCTTCTTTTACTTCAGGCTGAGAAACGATCTCTTCAACTGGTTCTTCAACCTTTTGTTTCTCTTCTTCAGCTCTCTTGAGTTCAAGATTTTTAAGCTTTTGTTCCAAAACATTCTTGATGCCCTTAATTTCAAGCGCAAATTTGTTTGAAGATTGAATAAATGCTTCAATCTTGCCTTCTTTAATCAATTCATTTACTTGCTTAATGTTTTCATTGCGCATACTACTCTTTTCAGCCATTTACTTCTCCTAATTCTTCACAATAAAATCGTTTTCTATATTTTCTAAAATTGCCTTTGCCAAAGCTTTGTCGGCAATTGCCATAACCTTTGCGTTTTCTCTGTGCGTTATGTCTTCAAGTTTTTCGGTTTTGGTTATAATGATTGGACAGCGATATTTTTTCGCCACCTTTTCTGCTTCCCCTTTAGTGTTATCGCTTGCCGAATTACACACAATCAATAAGTTTATACTCTTTAACGTCTGTACGGCATTCATGCCAATACGAAACTTTCTTGCACGGATAGCAAAACCTATAAAGGTGTTTGATTTACTCTTGTTCTCCAAGGAAATCCTCCATTATTTTATCGTACACAACCTCATCTACCTGACAAGAAAATGCACGATTCAATAGTTTTTGTTTTTTGAGTTTGGCAATACAAGCCTCATCATTGCAAACGTATGCGCCTCTTCCGTTGAGTTTTCCCGTTTTATCTAACTTTATTTCATCGTTAAACTTAACTACTCTTATGAGTTCACGCTTGGGTTTGCTTACTCTACATGCGATACAAGTGCGCATGGGTATCTTTTTTTCCATATTAGATAGGTTCCTCATCCGTAGGCATTTCACCCATTTCTTCAAGTTCTTTCATTGCCGCAGATTCACTCTTAACGTCTATCTTCCAGCCAGTAAGTTTAACTGCAAGCCTTGCATTTTGTCCACTTCTCCCGATTGCTAGTGATAGCTTATCATCTGGAACGACTGCCATTGCACTTTCATCACCAGTTTGAACAACCTTGATTACTCTTGCTGGAGACAATGCGCTCGAAATAAATTCAAGTGGATTTTCACTCCAAGGAATAATATCAATTTTTTCGCCACCGAGTTCGCTTACGATCGCATTAACTCTTGCGCCCTTTCCACCAACGCATGCGCCTACAGCGTCAACAGATGGATCTTCACTATAAATGGCAATCTTAGTTCTTTGACCTGGATCCCTTACGACACCCTTAACTAAAACAATACCTTGCTTAATTTCAGGAACTTCATTTTCAAATAAACGCTTTACTAATCCATTTGCTGTTCTTGAAACTACTATTTGAGCAACTCTGCCACTATTTTTAACCCTCTTAACGTAAACGTTAAGTCTTTGGTTTAGTTCATATTTTTCACCAGGAACTTGATCTCTTGGCATCAAGATACCTTCGATTTGACTTCCACCGATTTCCACGTAAACGTTGCCGTCTTCTATTCTACGAACGGTGCAAACCATAAGTTCGCCTTCTTTATCTTCGAATTCGTTTACAGTCTTTTCGTGTTCGAGTTCACGAAGTTTTTGTAAAAGAACTTGCTTTGCCGTTTGCGCTGCAATTCTTCCAAAATTCTTGGTTTGAATTTCAGCAGTCACTTGGTCGCCAACCTTATATGACTTTTTGATTGCCAAAGCATCTTCAAGGCTTATTTCCTTTTCTGCATCCACAACTTCTTCAACGACGTTGCGAATACTATAAACCTTAATAGATTTTTTTTCTGGGTTGACTTTAACTTCAACCATTCCACCCGTGGTAGAATTCTTTTTGTAAGCAATGGTTAGTGCATTTTCAAGAGCTGAAATGAATTCTTCCTTTAAAATGCCTTTTTGCAATTCAAGTTCGTCAAGTGCTGCAAAGAAATCTTGATTAATCATTGTTTTCTCCTTAAATATTTATCCTATTTATATATTTTTTCTAATTTTTTCTTTATTGATCCTTTCTAATATTAGGCTTTTGAACTGAAAATAGTTGGTTAACTTTATGGAAAAAGCCTTGTTTATTCAAAATCGATGTATTCGTTTATCTTTACTATTGACTTTAGGTCAATGGTAAAAGTATTCTTTTCATCAACCTTTAGGGTAATTTGCTTTTTATCGTAACTCATCAATATTCCATCGTAAAACTTTTTGCCTTTTATTGAGGCGTACAACTTAACCTCAACCCTTTCGCCAATATGTGATAAAAAATCCTCATCAGTCTTAAAAGGTCTATCGATGCCTAAACTTGAAACGTTAAGTCTATAAGGTAAACCAAAAGTTGGGTCAAACTCATCAAGTGGGTCATTGATTGCATTATGAAAGATCTCGCAAGCATTAAGGTCAACACCGCCGTCTTTATCAATAAAAATTGTAAGTTCTGGATTTTTGCCTTGTTTAAACTCAACCTCCACGGCATCTATACCAAATGGCTGTCCAATTTTTTTAGCAAACTCTAAAATTTCAGCGTTAGATTTAACTTTCATAATTCTCCTTTATAAAAGAATATGAGAACGGGTTTCCGTTCTCATAAGTCAAGCATCTTATTCAAGTATCATTATTTTAACACACTTTTATTATTTTTGCAAGCATTTTACATATTATTTTTAATTTTTAACATCTCAATCATCACTTCTGCTGTGGTATATGCATCAGGAGTTGCCCTATGATGTTGGAAGGTTATTCCAAAATGATCTGCAATAGTATGTAAATCGTGCTTTTTTAATTTGGGCAACGTTTGTCTTGCAAGATCTAAAGTATCCAAAATTTGATTCTTTATTTCATATTCAAGTCCACCTGCAAAACGCCTTAAAAACTTTATGTCAAAATCCAAAATATTGTGTCCAACTAAAACTGCACCATTTATAAACTTCATAAAATCTGGAATGACGGCATTTATCTTTGGTGCGTCTTTTACCATTTCTTCGGTTATTCCTGTCAATTTTGAATTTTCTTCAGTTATTGGATAATCTGGCTTTATCAACGTTGAAAATTCTTCGGTCATTTTTCCATCGACTAATTTTACTGCACCTATTTCAGTTATACCCTGACTCATATAATCTATACCCGTTGTTTCAATATCTAAAACAACGTAGGTTTTATCAGTTAATTCTTGTGGCAAAACTTCTTCTTTATCAAATACGCTTTTTACCTTGACTTTGGTTTTTGCTGGCGTTGGAAAGATAAGTTTATACTCTCTCGGCGCTTGCTTTTTATATTTTTCCTTCTTTACAAAATCAGTTGGAAACGTACAGCGATTTATTTTATCAAAAGTAAATGAGCGTCTCCCATTATATTCACCAATATTTCCACGTGCAATTATCGCCTCTCCAACACTTATTTCTTTAATCTTATGATAAGTATTCTTTTTAGAGAAATATACGCCACTAGTCCTACCAGTCGTATCGTCGATATGAATAATTAAAAAAGGTTTTCCGTTTTTGGTTTGTCTTTCTTGAATATCGGTAACAGTTCCACAAACGGTAACGTCCCCACTCGTCGCATCTTCAATGTACAAAGCAAGGTCCCCCATATTCTCATCATCTATCACTACAACGTCTTTTACCCTTATGGTTCTATGCTCTATCTTTTGTAATTCATCTGCAAATACTTCTTCGCTAAGCAAACTTAAAGTTTCATCTTTTTCTTTGATTTCAGTTCCTCCAGCAAAGTCCGAACAAAACATTCTGGCAAGATGGTTATTTAGTTTTGTTATCGCGCCGTTTTTAGTCATATATTCTGCGCCGTCTTTGGTCAATCTTAAAGTATATTTTACAAGATCGCCCACGACGTTAGAGATAACGTCGTTCGGACTTAAAAATATGGAAATCGATGGATAATTGTCCTTTAAAAATCTATAAATTTCAGTATTTATTAATTGGTCGTTACTTACGATTTTTTTAATGCTCACTTGAACGACCGAAAATATAGGAGAAGAAATCTTTTCTGCTTCTTTTAAGATTTTTTGTTGCAATTCTTCCTCAACCACTTGGTCGCATATAAAGTTGTAACGAATTTTATATTCCGTCTTGTCGATTTCAATAGAGTTTAAACGTATATTTTTAAGTTTTGCATCTAAACTTCTTAAATCAGCAATAAATTCGGTATTACTTTTTATCGTGTACATTTATCTATTTCCTCAAAAAATTCCCTTTCAACGTCTTCTTTTTTTACTCTTTTTATAATTTGTCCTTTGCAAAAAATAACACAATCATCTTTTGCGCCTGCAATACCCAAGTCGGCATCCTTTGCTTCTCCAGGTCCGTTAACAACACAACCCATAACAGCAATTTTTATTGGTTTTTTAATTTTAGCAGTATATTCTTCCACCTTTTTAGCAAAAGCCATACATTCCCACTCACATCTCCCACAAGTTGGACATGCAATAATTTTTACTCCGTCATATAAATTCAATGCTGTTAAAATCGAACGACCTGCAATCACTTCTCTAATTGGATCAGCAGATAAGCTTACTCTAATAGTATCACCTATGCCATTCAATAAAAGAGAACCTATACCGATTGCATTTTTAATTGTGCCGTTATATTCTGTCCCTGCTTCTGTAATGCCTAAATGAAGTGGATAATCAGTTTTAGATGCAACGTATTCATATGCTTTTTTAGCAAGTACAACATCTGACGCCTTAACAGAGATAACTATATCGTTAACGCCATATTTTTCAAGCAAAGCAACGTTTTTTAAGGCACTTTCACCAAGTGAAATTTCATTTTTGCCATATTTATTCAAAAATTCTTTCTCTATACTTCCCGTATTCGAACCGACTCTAACTGGGATTTTTGCTTGCTTTAACGCATCGGCAACAGCTTTAATATTTTGCTCACCACCAATATTGCCTGGATTAATGCGAATTTTATCAGCACCACCATCGATTGCTTTAATAGCCAATTTATAATCGAAATGAATATCTGCAACAAGTGGAATACCAACTCTTTCTTTTACCTTTCTAAAAGAAAGAGCATCTTGGTCATCGAGTACTGAATAGCGCATAATATCAAGTCCTTCCTCTTTTAAGCGCAAACATTCTTCCACAACTTTTTCTACGTTAGATATCTTAAAAGTTGACATTGACTGAATTTTTATTCTCTCGCCACCACCTATGGCAACGTTACCTATATAAACTTTTTTACTCATACGCTCATTATATCACAACTTTTTATTAATGTAAAGAAAATACAAGAAACCTATTTTTAATAACCTTTTAAACGTAAAAAATTGGGGCATATGCTATATGCCCCCAGTTTTTAAATACCTGCCGATAATTTATATGCGTACATTACGTTTTGATAATAATCATCAAGATAAATTGCTAATTTTCCTTCAGCATGCATGTCGCGATAAGCATCAGCAGCAGGCAAGGTGTCGTAATAGCCTCTAACGCATCGTATAACGTCTGTATAATATCCCATTTCTATTAATTGATCTTTTGTAAACTCACCCGAACTAATATCCAAAAACCTCAAATATAAACTACTTTGAGTCTCTTTTATTGAGTTTGAATATCTCTGTTCTTTTTCATCTAAGCCATTATTATACTTAAAAACATCTGTTTTACGCTTTTCATATTCATCTTTTAATTCTATAACTTTTTTTTCAATTTCCTTTTGATGAATATCAGCAAAATAAGCTTCACTATTGTCCAACTCGTCTAAAAGCGCCATTTTTCTTGCGCTAATAGAAGACAATTCTTCGTTTTTATACTTAGTTATCTGAGTAAGTTTATCGTTTAAACTGTCCTCAAGCATTGCAGATTTATCTACAATAATAGATGAATTAAAAAGCCCTGCTTTTACAACTTGGTCTCTAATATTTTTTATACTTTCATTATATAAGCTTTTGGCAATATCAGCCTCGTCAATAGCATTTTGCCTTATTTGCTTTGATTTTTCATCTAATTCGATTATTTGTGAGTTTATGTTTTTTTGATAATCTAAAATCTCGCGATTATGCTGACTTTTAAGCAAGTTGGTTGCTTTTTGAACGAATTCTGCTTCGGTAATTACAGGCATAGAAAGTCTTTCTAATTGCAATTCTTCCAAATTAATCTCTTCATATCCTTCTCTACGTACTCTATAATAATAAAACAAATCGTTCAAAATAGTATACATCTGAGTTTTTGTTGTCGGTAAATTAAATTCCATTTTCCCCTCCTACTCCATATATTTCATTTCTAAATTACTAACGACTATATCCGTTGTTAAACAAACAAGTTCAAGCGTAAATTCTTTGGAACGCAAATTCATCTTCTTGTTATTAATACCACTTTTTAATACAAAATCCCTCACACCAAAATCACCAATTATTTTAAGCATTGAGTCTTTAGTAACGTTGATTGATAATTGCATAAGAGATTTTTTATCGTTTGTCGCAAAACTTATAGCTTTACTTCGCCATATAGCAGTTGTATTTGGGTTCGGTTCAATAAGATAAAGTTTTTGTTCTGTCTCATTAAACATTATATTATTTAATTTCAACGTGCTATCACTCACGTAAACTAACCAATCTTTTTTCTTGACAACGTCATATACATACACGCACTTTTTCTCATCATCACACGTTTGACAAAAATAGAAAGTATTATAGCTTGTCGCAGGAATATCCACTGTTAAAATGTGTTCAACAAAAGTGGTGGACAATTGCTTAATGGAAAAATTTTCATAAGCGTAAAGTTTTTTATCCGAAATAAATAATAATTTTCCCCCTATTCTTGCTAAAGATTGAGTTTGTATTTCATAACTATCCGTGTTAATTTTTTCAAGATAAAACTCTCCGTTTACCACCGTTAACTTATAAAAAGCATTTGTACAAACAATCAACAAATAACTTGAAAAATCATACAAACCTATTATTTTACCATCTTCTGTATTAACGCTTAAGTTTCCATAATTATCAACAGCCATTGATTTAGCAATAAAATCAAACTTGCTACTAAAATAAATAGTATAATCCTTTGCAGAAAAACATCTGAGCGCATGTGTCGCAAAATATTCCCCATAGGGTAAACGAACGAGTAATTTATCGTTTTCAAGAACCCTTCCACCCGTATTATCTATGTATAAAGTTTGCCTTGCTCCTTGTAATATTACAGAACCCATTATTGCCTTTTCAGTTCCACACTCAAATCTTTTAAAATAGCCATCCCCACTTTTTGCATAAAAATAGCCGTCTGCACCTTGAGCATACATTTTGTTGTTAACACAATACATATTTTTCACAACAAACTGAATGGGGATTGATTCAACCACGCACATATTAGATGAGGCTAAAGTATTTCCAATAGTCATGCCTTCTGCATACTCAGTTATACTAGATAAGTTTTTAACGTTAAATTTTTTAACGTTTACGTTTGGTTTTAACAGATAATTTTTGCGCATTAAACCCAACTCCTTGTCTTGATCATTTTATTTTTTGGAACACAAAATTCAGCTATTGTATCTACAAATCTTTTATGATACATAACTGCCTGTTCAAAAAGTCCTTGAGTAATAGAGTATTCTGCGGCTACCCCATAAGCAAGGGCACTTATTGAAAGGTCTTTTTCTTCATATCCTATCGTTTCTTCTAAGCCATAGTTTTTAGGTGCATATTGGTATTCTACAGAACATTTAACAACGTTTGCACAAACGTAATTATCATCTAACGAAAAATCCACCTTTTCACCATCCAAATTATATACTGCTATAATTTTTATAATCTTTTCTCTAAATTGAGAAAGAGAATACTTGCCATTAGAAAAACTAACAATTTCTTTTTTTATCAAAGGTATATAAGTTGATGAAAGTTCATCAATCACAAGAGAGCATAGGTTTGTCAACAAATTAACGCTTTCTAAAGTATCTGCTCCTGCGCTACCCCCATCAAGAAAGGAAATAACGTCACTTTTACCAAGCATTAGCGCAGAATTTCTCACTATATCTTTAATTTTCATTTTTGCCTCCTTTTATAAAAATTGCCGAGTCTCACAGACTCGGCAATTCTAAGTATATAATTTACGCTTCAGTAATTCCCGTGAGAACACCTTGTCCATTTGGACGAGCACAAATAAGGTCTGCATATTTAACCAATGTAGCTGTATAAACAGGCTTACCTGGAATTTGTTTTAACACTCTGCCATCGTCATCAGCAAGCCATTGCCAATCACAAAGTTGATGAAGTGTAAAGTCATCGGTATTGAGAAGATACATTGTCCCTTCTGGACAGAATCTATCTGCAACGATAGGAATTCCGTTATAACTTATCGCTCTAAACCCACCGTTTAATTCCATATTGTCAATTACGCGTTTATTACTAGCAAATACTTGTTGTAATGCTCTTCTTACGCCCCAAGAACAAACGATAAAGTTTACGCCCTTACCACTATTTTCTTCAATAGTGTCAAGTGCCGTTTGAATAGTGAGTTCACTAATTTCTCCCACGTTTTCTTTTTTATATGCATTCATCCAAGGGTTTTCTGTCTTTGATAAACCGTAAAGAGAATCGTTGTTAAACAATGCGTCAATACCGGTAATTTCGTTATTATAAGAACCTTGAATGGTTATTTGTGATGCATCTGGGAGAGTGGCATCTTCAAGAGTATTACCAGAAACTACGATGGTATTATTTGCCCTGTCAATTTGCATAATTTTTCTGTTTGCCATATTATCATAAATAACGCCGTCAACAGTTCGTACGTCGATATACATACCTTCCATAAGATTTCTAGTCGAATCAACTTCGATTGTATTTCTATACGACTTGATTGGGACAGCAACCCTACCAGAGCCATTGCCAAAAAGCATTCTGCCAAAGTTAAAACTGCTTGCGCTGATAAGCCCTTCCATTTCAGAATTAAGTAAGCTTACGAAAGCACCCGTATTATTTTCAGACGCTCTAATAGCCTTATCTGAAATTTCAATAACACCATAGAGGTTTTTTAAGGTTGTTACAAATTGTTTATAGTTATTGCCTGATGACTTAGGCAAAGCGCCTTCTTCCGTACCTGCACCGATACCACCGTTAATACCATAAGTTGCAAGTTTTCTTACTTCTTTACCCCACACGTCATTAGTGCTCTTTTTAATAGCCGCTAAAAGTGGGTTTACGTTGTTGTCAAGTTGATGACTAATTGCATCGAGGTATATTGATTTTAATGCACTATCTGCATTTGTTAAATTAACTGCCATAATTTCTCCTTAAATAATTAATGTTTGTTTAATAAATTTTTTGCGAGATTACCCGCTTCTTCAATAGTTTTTGGGCGATTAACCGGTGCCTTCACGCTGGCGCCAGCCCCGTCCATAATGATTGCGCTTGGTTTTTTCTCAAGCACGTCAAGTAAATAGTCTTTTAAGATTTTTTCCTTATCTAAAAAGGTTGTATTTTCTTGATTTGTGGTTGCGTTTTGCTGTTCTACAGGTGGAACAACAGTTTTATCACCTGATTCCAACTTACCTTCTAATTCCTTTATTTTCTGACAGCGTTTGGTAAATTCAGACTGTAAAGAATTATAGGCATTTAAAAGTGCTTCCACGTCCTTAAATTTTCCCAATGAGACTGCTCCTTTTTCCTCGCCCACATCTATTTCCGCCTCCGCGGTTTGCGTTAAAGGTGTAGTTTGTTCATTTTTAATCTCTTCCATAATTAAATTTCTCCATTATCATTTTTTATTCTTTGTTTATGAGCTTTTATATGATCGTAAAATTTTTGTTTTTGCTCTTCTTTAAGCGAAGCAAATTCGCTTAAAACGTACCTAACGTGTTCATCAATATGTATAGAATCATCATCAATTTCATCAACGAGTACGTTTTCTTTTCTTAAACTTTCATTTTCCTTTTGTGCTTTTTCTTCTTGAAGTCTCGATAGTCCTTTTTGATAATCAAGCTCTTTATATCCTAAGAGTGACAATACTTTTTCTTTTATCGATGGGCGAAGTTTTCCGTCCTCATCGGTCAATAGTCCACTTTCATACAATTTAAAAATCATTTCTTTCTTTTGTCTATTGGTGTATAAAAGTTCGTTTTCATTTTCAAGATATACGTCGTCCGAATTTACGGCACTCTTGTCAAGGTAAAGTATTTTAGTCTTATTAAACTCATCTTGAATATTTATCGCTCTTACCCCTGCAGAAAATTGATAATATAGTCTTATCATTTGCTTGGAGATTTCTGCATAGCAATTTCTTATACACTCTGCGCTTCTTATAAGCCTCGTATTGTCCTGTTCAACCAAAATTTCAAGAGCAGTACCACTTGATAGCGAAGCGTTTGAAGAACTCGAAGTAACGTTACTCACCCCACTGATGATAACGAATTCATCGAGCAATTTATTCTCTTCTTCATTAAAGTCGCTTGGCATACTCATATTTGACATAATCTCAGGTGCTTTGGAACCCTGTCTATATACAATAACCTTGCCAGGAGACAAACCTTCTTCAGCAAGATCATCAACGTCCATAGATCCGTCTTCCACAGTCATAACACCCATAGAAAGTCTGTTTAAGAACTCATGTTTTCTGTTCTTAACAGCGTTATATGCCCTTTGAATAGGTATCAATCTTTCAATAATACTACAGCCAAAGAAACTTCCCGCTTGTTCAAGAGAAACTTGCTTAACAAAAGGATAGCCTCTCTTTTCATTTTCGGCATTTTGATAAGGCAAATCGCCAATATACAATAATTTATTTCCAGCAACAGTAATAAGCCTACCAAGAGGGTATTCACTAGTTGGCTTTTCGTATCTTTCTATAACGATAACTGCATTTTCCAAAGTATTTTGCTTATCCGAAGAAAATGCTGCTGTTTTTTGTAAACTCTGCACGTCTATAGTTTGTCCAGATAGTGCCACGCCATAAATTTCTTTTACCATATCAACACTCATAACCCTTGCATGTATAATACTTGCACAGTCCTCAATATTTTCGTTGGTTAGAGAATCTGGGAAAATCTCAAATGGAGAAACGGATAAAACAGAAACTTCGCCCTCATACACGTCTTCCCCCTTAACCGAGCCGATCTTATTGCCTCCTTTACTGTTCCATATCACCTTATAAAACCCTGTACCACACGTCTCACTCCAAACGGTTGTCTTTTTTACGATTTCGTGAAGTTTAGTTTTCTTAAAAGCACTTTCTAAAAGTTTTTCAGCAAGCGATGCCGCCGCAACGTCTTTATCATCGTCGGTTTTAGGTCTAACGGATACCGTTGGTGATATGGAAGAAAACTTTGCAATTCTGGTGTCAAGAGCAGGTGCAATATGATTATACACACCCCTCCTTTGCCAAAAGAACGTTTTATTCTCTTCTAAGATTTCGCCCTGTGCACTTAAGTCACAATATTGATTTCCGTTTAAAAAGTTAATGTTTAATTCCCATTGCCTTTCGTAGGTTATTCTTTTCTCTTGCCTTTCCTTAAAGTCATCGTACACCTCAGAAATTAAATCTTCGATATATTTTTCCCTTTCTTTTTCTTGTTCAAGTTTTCTAATACTTTTTCTCAAATCTTTTCTCCTTATTCTTTTTGAATTTGTTGCAACAAACAAAGCAATCTGATTTTTTCTTGATATAGTTCTTCATCTGTCATTTGAGTAGTGTCTTTTTGATTTTCATCAAGCAAAATTTTAAGGGCAGTCATATCAGGTGGAATGTTTTTCGTGGTAACTTTTTTCTTGCTTAGCTTTACTTCTCCATCGCTATCGCTAGAATACTCTTCAATAACTTCCTTCACGTCATATCCCAAAGCCTTTTTTATGAGTGCATCTTTTAGATCTTGCTTCAAATCAGCTTTTTGTCTTTTATTTTTTCCTTTCATTCATAATTCTTCTAAATAACCTTTCCTTATCCTTTTGAATTTGCGTCTTTTCAATTTTGGGAGGCGTGTTTTCAGGCTTTGTCATTAAATAATAACGAAGTTCATCAAGTGCGTGGTCGTCAAATTTTTTAGGATTTTCGCCCTCTCCCCATCTATAAGTTTTCAGTTCTCTAATAAGATTTACACAACAAGGAAAAATGTAAAGCTTACTAGTTCCATCATTAACCTTTAGATATTGTTTTACCCTTTGAATACCACTAAACATATCTTTATTAACCTTTGGCGAAGCAACTATCCCAAAATCAAAGAACAACTCGGTCACACTTTTTGAAGATGCAAGAGTCTTTTGGTTTGCCGCGCTGTCTATAAGCGTGTGATACCTACCTTGAGAATCACACTTCCACCCTAAACTCTTGCTAATTTCCTTTATCTTGTTGGAATGATAAGATATGTCCTTTCCAGCCTCAAAATGCTCTGCAACAACGTAAACGTTTCCATCATAATCAACGGCGTACCAATGCGCTGAAAGTGGGTTATTTAACCCTGGGTCAATGGATATTGTGTCTTGCCACTCTGCTGGAATTTTAATAGGCTCTTTTAGAACGTGAATATTTTCATCAAACTCCGGATAAACTAGCCCTACGCTTGCCTTAAACCTGCCGTATCTTCGGCTTTCAAGTTGGTCTGTGGATAATGTTTTAGTGAGTGTATCGACTTCGCCTTTATCTAAATAAGGGTTATCTGCCCACTCCATAAACTCATACCAGACTTCAGGATTATTTTCGGTGTTTAGGTATATTTTATCGTGTATAAATGTAAGCCCTTTTAACGGTGTCATCGTTCCGAAAATCTCTCCCTTTTTATCAAGCACACGCATTCTGCACTCATCGTAAATATCTTCTGGTGGTTCTTCATCAAACCACACGAAATCAAGCGAACTCCCTTGAAACTTTTCTCTACCTTGATCGCAAGACTTAAAGCCGATAACCGATATCCCACCAAACACGTTTTTAATTCGTATTTGATCTATAACGCCATACTTAAGACTTTCCTTTTTGCCACTAAGCATGGTCACGTCTTCAATCCACGACGGATTTAAATAGGAAAGGACCTTGCTTTGCGCAACGTCCCTTTGAACTTGCTGAGAAAGTGATACCACCCAGCCAAAAACGTCTTTTCTATTTTCTCTATAAGGGTGAATTCCCCTTGCCATATACACTGCTTCAACAGCCCCACACTCAGTCTTGCCACTTCTATTTCCACCGAACACCCATCTGTTCTTTTTTTGACATTTATGAAAGGCAACTTGTTTTTGATGTATTAGTTCTCCTGTATTATACTTTGAAAGTTTATCCTCCCCTTTTCGACGTTTTTCTTCAAATTCAATTTGCTTAATTCGTGCTATTATCTCCTGCATAATTCCCCCAAAATCACCGACTGCGCTTATATTAACAAAAAATTTTCATTTGTAAATAGGTTACTGACACCCTATGAAAAATTATTTAAAAAAGAAAAAAGCAACCGTATTTAGTCGCTTTTTCTTGCTATATATTATGTTATATATTAATTTATTCAGTGAATAACTTGAACACTTTTTCTGGGGCACGTTTTTTATTTTCGTTCTTTAAGGTCTTGCCCTTCGTTGTTCTTCCTTCAATACTGATATCTTCTGTGTTAACCACGAATGCCACGCCAAAGGTATCTATAACCCCAACGTCAAACGGATTTTTAACGTAAGAAGCAAACACTACTTGACTATCCTTTCCAAGTTCGACTATTTTAACACCCTTTCTGTATCTAGCCATAGGCTCAATTTCTGTTGTTATTACTTTTTTATAAAAGCCAGCACTCGTTACTATAAAGAATTCCCCTTCTTCATCAACTTGTGATGAGAACACGATTTCATCGCCCGAGCTTAAGTTCAACCCTTTAACACCACCAGCAACTCTGCCTTGAACTGGGATATCATCTTTTAACGCATTTAAGGACATACCATTTTTAGTGATATATGCTATAGTCGTATCAGGTAAATCTTGTTCCACGCCAACTAGCATATCTCCGTCTTTAAGTTTAATTGCTTGATAGTAAGGCTTCAACAAGTTATATTCAGCCCACTCTGTCTTTTTAATCAAGCCGTCTTTAGTAAAGAACAACAAATGACCTTGTGGCAATTCGTTTTCGTTAACGGCAAAGAATGCAACCGGATATTCGTTTCTTTGCGCCTCCTTACAAACAACGTTAAACTTATGCCCTTTATCTCTATAACGGCACTCTGGAGCGATTTCCATATCGATTTTACAGCAGTTTCCAAGGTTGGTAAATGCAAGCAAGGTTTGGTCACTTCTTGCATTTGTCTTAAACAAGATAAAATCATCTGCAGAGGAATTATCTTTAACCGATTTATCACTCATCTTAAAGTTCTTTTCGGTCATTTTCTTAAAAGCCTGTCCACTCGTAAAGGCAACCACAAAATCATCAATTTGTTTTAATTCCTTTTCCACACTTTCAATATCGAGTTCCTTTCCGCCGAGAATTATATTGCTTCTGCGATCATCTGCATATTTTTTCTTAATGGCTGTAAGTTCTTTTTTTACAACGTCCATTTGCTTAGCTTTACTTGCAATGATTTCTTCAAGTTCTTTAATTTTCTTTTTAAGTTCTGCAAGTTCTTCTTCAAGTTTATAAACTTCAAGTTTGGTAAGACGAGCAAGTCTTAAATCGAGAATAGCCGTTGCTTGTTGTTCGCTTAAAGAGAACCTTGCTCTAAGTTTTGCCCTTGCATCGTTGGTGTTGTCTGCACCCTTGATAATCTTTATAACTTCATCGATATTTTTAACTGCAACAATGAGTCCTTCTAAAATATGCGCCCTTTCCTTTGCCCTTTCAAGTTCAAATTTACAACGCCTTAAAATGACTTCTCTTTGATAGTTTACGTAATACTTTATAATGTCTAAAAGACCGAGTTGGCAAGGCTTTCCGTCAGCGATTGCAACCATATTGATACCAAAACTAACTTCTAAGTCGGTATTTTTATAAAGGTATGCTAAAATAGCCTTTGCATCAGCGTCCTTTTTAAGTTTAATAACGGCACGCATACCGTTTCTATCAGACTCGTCCACAACGTCTGCAATACCAGACAAGAATTCTTTTCTATCTTCTCTCATATCGGCAATCTTCTTTAGAAGGTTTGCCTTGTTAACTTGATAAGGAAGTTCTGATATAACCAAGTTTTGTTTATCCCCAGTATCCTTTTCAATGTTTACACGTGCCTTAATTTTAATCTTACCACGCCCTGTCTTATAAGCTTCTTCAAGTTCTTCGCCAGCCACTATATAGCCACCGGTTGGAAAGTCTGGGGCTTTAATATATTTCATCATTTCCTTTAAGGAAATCTTAGGGTTATCGATATATGCTATCGTTCCGTTAACAACTTCAGCTAAGTTATGTGGTGGGATATTGGTTGCTAGTCCTACTGCGATACCAGTTGCACCATTTACTAGAAGGTTTGGATATCTTCCAGGTAAAGTGTCTGGTTCTTCTTGCGTATCGTCAAAGTTAAGGCTAAACTTAACCGTGTCCTTATCGATATCCTTTAATAGTTCCAAAGCAAGTTCTTCAAGCCTTGCTTCGGTATATCTATAAGCCGCCGCCGAGTCTCCGTCAATCGTACCGAAGTTGCCTTGTCCATCAATTAGTGGCATACGCATATTGAAGTCTTGCGCTAAGTGAACTATTGCACCATAAACTGAACTATCACCGTGTGGGTGATATTTACCCAAAACTTCACCGACGATTTTAGCGCACTTTTTGTGTGGTTTATCAAATGTTAAGCCCATTTCATACATAGCGTATAGAATACGCCTTTGAACAGGCTTTAGTCCGTCTTCAACCCTTGGCAAAGCACGGTCTAATATAACGTTTTCCGCATACGGAATCATAGAATTTTTCAAAACCTCACCGAGTGATGAAAAAATTACTCCCTTTTGGTTTTCCATTTTGCTTTGCCCCCTTAATCGCGTTTAATCTTTGCGAATTTGTCTTCTTTATTAAAGTTTGCGTGTTCAAAAATATACTTCTTTCTTTCAGCAACTTCATCGCCCATCAAAATTGTTATCATCTTGTCTGCATCTGCAGCATCTTCAATGGTAACTTGCATTAACGAACGCGACTCTGGATTTAAAGTCGTGTCCCAAAGTTGCGATGGGTTCATTTCGCCAAGACCTTTATATCTTTGAATGCCATAACCACGCCCAACTTTTGCTATCTTTTCTTGCAATTCCTTATCATCGTAAGCATATTCCTCAATCTTTCCTTTATGCACCTTATAAAGTGGTGGCATACCTACGTAAACGTGCCCTTCTTTGATTAAATCAGGCATATACCTAAAGAAGAAAGTTAAAAGAATTGCCCTTATGTGCGCACCGTCTTGGTCAGCATCGGATAAAATGATTACTTTATGATATTTTAAACTTTCGATATCAAATTCCGAACCGATACCCGTGCCAAGAGCCGATATTATGGTCCTTATTTCTTCGTTTTGTAAAATTTGGTCAAGTTTTTTCTTCTCGACGTTAAGTGGTTTACCACGAAGTGGCAATATGGCTTGATATTGGCGCATACGCGCTTGTTTTGCACTTCCACCAGCCGAATCACCTTCGACTATAAATAGCTCGTTAAGTTCTGCTTTTCTACCCGAACAAGCAGCGAGTTTACCAACTAAATTTTGAGATTCAATGCTCTTTGAAGCCCTTGCAATCTCCTTGGCTTTCTTTGCAGCAAGCCTAACTTTTGCAGCGCCCATTGCCTTGTTGATAATGGTGTCAAACACCTTACCGAGCTTTTTATTTTTCATCAAAAGTTCAAGTTCGTTTACCGTAACGCCTTCTACTGCTGGGCGAGCTTCAGGGTTGCCAAGCTTAGTCTTTGTTTGACCTTCAAACTGAACGTTTTGCATCTTTATAGAAATAATTGCAGTCAAGCCTTCCTTAAAGTCGTCGCCAAGCAAGTTGTCGTCCTTTTCCTTTAAGATGTTCCTCTCTCTCGCATAATCGTTGAGAGAACGCGTTAAGCCCGACCTAAATCCCGTTTCGTGCATACCACCTTCGCCAGTTGGAATATTGTTTACGTAAGAATAAACGCTATCCGTGTATGCTTCAGTATGTTGAATTGCAATTTCCACGTAAATGTTATCTCTCGTTGCACAAAAGAAAAGTGGCTCGTTATAGAGCAAAGACTTACCTTCGTTTAAGTATTTAACAAAGTCGATAATGCCACCATCATATTTATAAGTGCGAGAAAAATCGGTGTGTTCATCATAAAACTTAATCTCCAAGCCCTTGTTCAAAAAGGCAAGTTCTTTAAGTCTTTTAAGTATTGTTTCAACCGAAAATTCAGTGGTTTCAAAAACTCTTTTATCAGGCATAAACCTAATAAACGAGCCTTTTTTCTTTGTTTTTACTTTGGTGTTTTTAAGTGGTGCTTTTGGAACGCCCGATTTAATCTTTCCCGTTTCTTTATCAAGATAGCTATGAAAGTCCATTTGATAAACGTTGTCTTTATAAACCTCAACTGTAAGCCACTCTGAAAGAGCATTGGTTACCGATGCGCCAACTCCGTGAAGTCCACCTGAATAACTATAATTATCTGCATCAAATTTGCCACCTGCGTGAAGTTGAGTAAAAACGACTTCCACACCAGAAACACCGGCTTTAGAGTGAATATCGATTGGAATACCACGCCCGTTATCTTCAACCGAGGCACTGCCGTCATTATATAATTTAACTTCAATTTTATTTGCAAAGCCGTTTGCCGCTTCATCCACAGCATTATCAACTATTTCCCATAGAATATGATGCAAACCCTTAACGCCCGTCGTACCGATATACATACCAGGACGAAGCCTAACTGCATCAAGCCCTTCAAGAATTTTTATATCCTCTGCCTTATAACTTGTTTTTGCCATTTTTATTTCTCCGCAAATTATGCCATTATTTCTAATATTGTACTATATATTGTGTTTTTTTTCAAGTCCTAAACGCAACATTTTCAATTTTTACCATTTAAAAATAAAATAGCCACTTTACTTTTTTATAAAAAGTTTGTGACTATTATATTTACTTATTCATAAATTAATCATTTTTTATTGGTCGAGAGTTTCGCTCGTAAAACACGCCGTCACTATACCCTTGAATGGTCTTATCGGTTTCAGCGTCTAAAAGTCTCTTTTCGCCCCACGCACAATAAAGTGGGTTTTGCTCTATATTGACATAATTTCTATCGAGTTTTTTTGCAACCACACCCGTAGTCCCACTCCCTGCAAAAATATCCACAATCGTATCGCCTTTATTTGAACTTGCAAGAATTAGTTTTGCAATGAGTTTCTCAGGTTTTTGTGTTGGGTGAGCAGTATTTTCTGACATTGACCAATAAGGCACGGCAATATCATCCCAAAAGTTTGATGGACAAGTTAATCTAAAGTTTCCATTCTTAGTTTGCTCCCAGTCCTTTGGTTTTCCGTTTTCTTTATATGGCGCAAGCACTTTTTTCTTTTGCTTAACAGCATCGAGATTAAAGGTATAGTTTTCACTAACTGTTGCAAAGAAAATATCTTCCATTGAATTTTTCCAATTTGTTTTAGCACCCCTACCCTTTTCTCTTTGCCAAGTAATTCTATTTCGCAAGATAAAGTTTTCATCTAAAAGAATGCCTATCGTAAGTGAACTTCGCCAATCACAACACACGTAAACGCTTGCCGTGTCCTTTAGTTTAGGTTTAACTGCATCTATCCATTTTTTAGTATAAATAGCATAATTTTCATTGCTTTGCTTTTTAAACCCGTTGCCGTGAAAATCTTTGTCAAGATTATATGGTGGGTCAACGACTAAAAGGTCTATACTTTTATCTTGCATTTTCTCTATAGCACAAAAAGTATCGCCAAGTATTGTGCAATTAACCTTTTTTCCATCGTAATCGCTAACTTCAATTGCGTTTTTTAGGTATTCTTTTCCTTCTTCAATTGTAAAGTCTATAGTCTTGTTTCTATTTGATTTCATAATTATTTTTTGTAAATTTTTATCCAAGCATTAAGTTTTTTTGTTAGATCTCGATTATCTGTAGTTTTCTTTAGCATATCGAGTAAACTATCAGTAGCATCAGACCTTTCGCCTAAAATTTGGCGAAGTTTATAAACTGTGTCAAGTTCTGTTTCAGAAAGTAAAAGTTCTTCCTTTCTTGTTCCCGACTTATAAATATCTATTGCAGGGAAAATACGCTTTTCACTTAATTCTCTTGATAGATGAATTTCCATATTGCCAGTGCCCTTAAATTCTTCAAAAATAACGTCGTCCATACGACTGCCAGTTTCAATCAAAGCCGTTGACAAAATGGTTAAACTTCCACCACTTTCAATATTTCTTGCAGCACCAAAAAAGCGTTTTGGTCCTTGCATAGCAACGGGATCAAGTCCACCAGATAAAATCTTTCCAGAACTTTCAATAGTACTATTATAAGCACGTGTAAGCCTTGTAATAGAATCCATCAAAATTACCACGTCTTGTCCCACTTCAACAAGTCTTTTTGCACGGTTAATAACCAGCTCTGCAGCCCTTATATGATGCTCTGCACACTCATCAAAGGTCGAGAAGACAACTTCAGCTTCCACACTTCTTTTTATATCCGTAACTTCTTCAGGACGTTCATCTATGAGTAAAACTATAAGTTTAATTTCCTTGTGATTTTTCTCTATGGACTGAGCGATTAATTTCAACAGAGTGGTTTTTCCGGTCTTTGGAGGCGCAACAATAAGTCCCCTTTGCCCTTTCCCTAACGGAGAAAATAAATCTATACAACGAATGGAAATATTATTTTCGCCTGAGGTTTCCAACTTTATTCTTTCCGTTGGATAATATGGAGTTAAATCATCAAAATTATTGCGTTTTAAAAATAGTTTAGGACTTAAATCATTTATCAAGATTACGTCTTGAAGTGCTGCAGAATTTTTTTCACTCACAAATTTTGCTTTAGCTCTAACTTTATCCCCAGGTCTTAAATTAAATTTTCGCATATTTTGTACGGATACAAAAACGTCATCGTGAGAATTTTCATAATTATTGGTTCTTAAAAATCCATAGCTTGAAGATACTTGTTCTAAAACGCCTTCCATTATAAAACTATTATAATCATCAATAGCCTCAATATCGCTAAAACGAGTGTTGCCTTGATAACTTGGCACATTATAAGGCTCGTACTCACTTCTCTTTTCATCTGCATAATATTCTGAAAGGTCAATTTTCTTAGGTGGTGCGCCAATTTTACTTGGAGCAACAGGCTTAAGCTTTCCATCTTGAATAGCCAAAACGTCGTTCATTAGGTCATTCTTTTTCTTTGAAGCAGGCGCTTTTACACCCATCTCTCTAGCTATTTCCCTTAAAACGTGCAAACTAATTTCTTGCAATTTTTCACTTGTAAATTTAATAAATTCAGCCATATTATTCACCATGTTTTTCCTTAATGTTTTTTGCACATAAAATTCCACTAATAAACGCAAACGTAAGATTATATCCCCCACAATCGCCATCGACGTTAAGAGCTTCACCAACAATGTAGAGATTATCAACCAATTTGCTTTGATAATCACTGTCAATTTTATCCGTTTTAATCCCCCCGCGAGTCACTTGTGCGTAAGCAAAATCAAGAGAACCAAGAATTTGCAACTTAAAGTTTTTTATCGCATAGGCTATATCAGTAGCAGTTAGACTCTTTGAATTTTTAATAATAGTTTGTCCAACTTTTTTATTGAGAACCCCACACAATAACTCATCTTTATTAACGTATGGAATTTGTAAGCGATTTTCAACAATTTTTTCTGTTTGTCCAAATGTTAAATTTGGTAAAAATTCGATTATTAAGTATGCGTTCTTTTTACCCACCACACTTGCAGACAAGCTAAATATCGTAGAGCCTGAAACACCAAAATCGGTGAATAACAAATCTCCCTCCACTGTCATAACAGGTCTTGAATCAACAAATGACGTAACTCTTGCAGTTTCTTTAATACCTTTTAATCCTTTAAGCAAAGGCGTATCGGTTTTTAATTGAACGAGTGAAGGATACAATTCTGTTTTTTTATGCCCAAAATTTTCGGCTAAAACATAAGATGAGCCATCAGTTCCAAATTGTTTACCAGCGCACCCTCCCGTTGCAAGCACAACGTTTTTCGCACAGAACCTTTCACCTCCAGCCAGAATTTCAAATTCACCGTTATTTTTTGTAAGTTTGCTAACTCTTTTCCCCGTTATAACCGTACAATTCTTGTACGCCAAAAACGCCCTAATGCTATCGAGCACCGAACTTGCTTGTTTTGAAAGTGGATAAACTTTACCATCTTTTCCTGGACAAACAAATATGCCTATTTGTTCTAAATAGCGCTTTAAGTTTATTTGCTTTGCGCTAGATATAAACTGTTCGATAAACGTTTTATCGCCATGGTAATATTCGGCACCGAACTTTTCATTCATTAAGTTTCCTTGCCCATTGCCAGTTGCTATAAGCTTTTTACCGACTCTATCGTTCCTTTCCAAAATTAAAACTTGATTGCCGGGAATTGCATTTTCGCCTTTTAAAAGTTCAACAGCCGTTAAAAGACCAGATGCTCCACCACCGACTATAATGGTATTATATCTTTTTTGCAAATTTCTCTCCTCGCTTTATTATTTGTTGGTTTTTGAAAATTCTGTCAAATGACTTTAAAATATGGATACTAGAGTTATACGTTTTTATACGCACAACCCTAATATTAAAAAATATGTACTCTAAATAAAAATTATTTGAATTAAAAGATTTTAAATTAAAAATTAAAAAATTAAAGAAAGAATTTCTTTTGGATGTTGCACAAAGGTCGTTGCGCCAACATTTTGAAGTTGATCTTTATCTCTGTACCCCCACAAAACACTGATATTCTTTATACCCGCATTTATGGAAGTTAATACGTCCGTTTCGCCGTCGCCTATAAAAAACGCGTTTTCCTTTTTAACAAAAAGCTGATCTAGAATATTTAACGTTGCCGTTTTATCTGGTTTACACTTAACACTACTACTTTGCCCCACCACCATATCGAAGTTTGCAAAAGACAAATACTTTTGATAAACGTCATCGGTTGTTTTTTGTGGTTTGTTGGTCAAGATTGCGAGTTTATATCCCCTTTGCTTTAATGTTAAAAGCAATTCCTTTATCCCATCAAAGAGCCTTGTTTTTGGACTGCCAGAACTCGTATAACTCTCGTTATAAAACGCCAATCTCTCATCTAACTCACTTTCTGTGATATCCCCAAAACTTTTCTTTATCAAGCTTCTTGCGCCATTGCCTATAAACTGCCTTATTTCACTCTCGGTGCGAAGTGGCGAATTAAATTTTTTTAGGGTAATGTTAACGTGTTCTAATATATCTGGCAGTGAATGAATAAGCGTTCCATCAAGGTCGAATATAACTACCTTATCCATTACATTTCCTCAACAGTTTCTATACCGAGTAAGGTAAGTGCGTTAGTAAGCGTTATCTTAACGGCTTTAGTAATAGTCAAACGGAAATTTTTAAGGTTTTCATCTTCCACTGCAATTTTGCAATCCATATAGAATTTATTAAACGCAGTTGCAAGGTCAAGCGCATATCTGGTAACTAAAGACGGCTCGTACTTATCAGCAGATGCCTTAACAACGTCCTTAAACCTGCCAAGTTCAGCGATAACACCATATTCGCTTGCATTCATTTGGATATTAGAATAAGCTTTTGGTTCACCACATTTTGCTAAAACGCTGTTACCCCTTGCAATCGTGTATTGAACGTAAGGGCATGTTTCCCCTTCAAAGCTCAATACTCTATCGTAACTAAAGGTTATATCTTTAATCTTGTTGTTACAGAGTGCTCCAAAAATAACTGCACCCGTTCCAACTGCCTTTGCAATCTTTTCTTTGTCCTTTAAGTTTGGATTCTTTTCTTCTATAACACTATAAGCCTTTTCTATGGTCTTATTAATAACGTCCTCAAGTAAAACTACTTTACCTGCACGAGTGCTCATTGCACCGCTTTCCAAACTTACCATACCGTAAGCAACGTGTACCATGTCCTTTGCCCAATCTTTGCCCATAAGTTCAAGGACTTTAAAGAATTGTTTAAAGTGCAAATTTTGTTGATATGCAACCACGTATAAGCACTTATCAAAATCATAAGTGTTCTTTCTATAAACGGCGGCGGCAATATCTCTTGTTGCATATAAAGTCGAACCGTCTGACTTTAAGATAAGACATGGTGGCATATTGTATTCTTCAAGGTCAACGATAGAAGCCCCGTCTGAAATCTTTATAAGATTTTTCTCTCTTAATTCCTCAACGACAGGCGCCATTTTATCGTTATAAAAACTTTCTCCAGCATAACTGTCAAATTCAACGTTTAAGAGTTTATAAATCTTATCAACTTCTTCTAAAGTAATTTTCTTAAAAAGTTCGAAAAGTTTGTTGCTTTCTTTATCGCCATCTTCTATAAGCTTAAAGTAATGCCTTGCTTGATCGTCCATTTCAGGGTGAAGTTTGGCTTCATCGTGATATTTAACGTAAATTCTAGTCAGTTCTTTAAGCCTATCTTTTTCAACCTGTTCAATAGAACTCCACTTTTTAAACGCAACTATAAGTTTTCCGAATTGCGTACCGTAATCACCTAAGTGATTTATGCCAACAACCTTATAGCCCAAAAATCTAAAAATCTTGCAGAGCGCACTGCCAATAACGGTCGTGCTTAAGTGCCCAATATGGAAAGGCTTTGCAATATTAATTGAAGAATAATCTATACAAATGGTTTTGCCGTTACCGATATTATCAGCACCGTATTTTTCATTTTCTCTTAAAACTTCTTCAAGTAAAGCGTTTGCATAGTTTTGCCTATTTATCTTAAAATTAAGGTATCCGTTAACAGCCGTACAATCGCTAATGTATTCGTCCAAAACAAACTCTTGAGCAAGTGTTTGCGCAATTAGCACAGGTGGACGACGCATAATTTTACTTAACTTAAAACAAGGCAACGCAAAGTCACCCATATCACTCGTTGGTGGTGTTTCGATAAACGAATAAAGTTCTTCAGCTGATATCCCTTCAACATTAAGTTTTTCTGCAATAATTTTCTTATAATCCATAATATACTCCGTAAGCGCTTTAATAATAACATATAATTTGCAAAAATGCAACTTAAAAAGTTGAAATTTTATTTAATTTAGATTATAATTATGTAAGTCAATAAATATTAACTTGGAGATAAAATATGAAATTAGGTGTCGTTGGGCTTCCAAACGTTGGCAAGTCCACACTATTTAACGCAATAACCCATGCAGGCGCAGAATGTGCAAACTATCCTTTCTGCACCATTGAACCAAACGTTGGCATCGTTGCAGTGCCAGATGAAAGACTTGAAGTTTTAGGAAAACTTTACAACACCAAAAAAATCACCCCTGCCGTAGTTGAATTCGTTGATATCGCAGGACTCGTTAAGGGCGCAAGCAAGGGCGAAGGTCTTGGAAATAAGTTCCTTGCCAATATTCGTGAAACCGATGCTATCGTGCACGTTGTTAGATGCTTTGAAGATTCAAACATCACACACGTTGACGACAAAATCGACCCACTAAGAGATATTGAAACAATCAATCTCGAACTTATTTTTGCCGATACGGACAGTGTTAAAAAACGTCTTGATAAAGCGATAAGTATGACTAAAACGGGTGACAAAAAGTATAAGATTGAAGCCGAATTCTTGCAAAGATTATATACTCACTTAGAAGAATTAAAGCCAGCGAGAACTCTTGACGTTAACGAAGAAGAAAAGGAATACTTAAAGTCACTTTTCTTAATCACTGCAAAGCCTGTTATCTATACTGCAAACATCGGCGAAAAGGATATGGGTAAAGATGAATCTACTCTCCCACTCGTTCAAAAGGTAATCGAGTTCGCAAAGCAAGAAAACTCTGAATATATGGTCATATGCGCAAAAACAGAAGAAGAACTCTCTATGCTTGAAGAAGACGAACAAAAAATGTTCCTAGAAGAATTAGGACTCGCTGAGAGTGGTCTTGATAGACTTGTTAAAACTTCTTATAGACTTTTAGGTTTAATCAGTTATTTGACGGCGGGCGAAAAGGAAGTTAGGGCTTGGACTATTGAAAAAGGCACTAAAGCGCCACAAGCCGCAGGCAAAATTCACACAGACTTTGAAAAGGGCTTTATTAGAGCAGAAATCGTTGACTATTCGATTTTAGTTGAACTCGGTTCTTTTAACGCCGCTAAAGAAAAAGGCAAAGTGCGTTCGGAAGGCAAAGAATACGTTATGCAAGATAGCGACGTAGTTTTATTCAGATTTAACGTTTAAGAAAAAATTACATTGTGTTTAAATATGAAAAAGCCACCAAAATTTTGGTGGCTTTTTTGTTTTTATATAATTTACATAATGTTTATTATATATCTTGTCTAAATTCAGCAATGTATGGCAAGTTTCTGTATTTTTCATCGCAATCAAGGCCATAACCTATCACGAAATAGTCTGGAATTGGGAACAAAGCAATATCAGCATCAAACTCAACTACTCTTCTTTCCTTTTTATCAAGGAGTGTTACAACTCTTAATGAAAGTGGATTTCTATCGAGCAACATTTTATGTATATTTTTTAAGGTTCTGCCTGTATCGATAATATCTTCAACGATAATAACGTGATACTTGCTAATATCTCTATCAATGTCCATAACGATATTAACCTTACCCGTTGATTCGGTTCCACTAAAATAACTTTTAGCGCACATAAACGCGATTTCACAAGGCACGCTTATTGCTCTACAAAGGTCTGCCATAAACACAAAAGAACCTTTTAAGATGCTCAATAATAAGATTGGTCTTCCATCATAAAGATTATCTATTATCTTTCCAACTTCAGCAACTTTATTTTGAATTTCTTCAGCCGAGATTAAGGTTTTGCCGATTCTTTCTTCATACTTTTGTTGCTCTAAAAACTTTGCCATAATTCTTTTCCTTTTGTAAATTTATCTTATTGTATCACAAAATTTTGTTTTTTACAATTATTTGAACACTATCCGTAATAGTATTTTTATGATTTTCTCCAAACCATTTTGTCAACGATACCCGTGTAACTTTGAATAATTTTTACCACTTTAGTTGAAACGTTTTGTTCAACGTAATCTGGAACAGGAATACCATTAAATCCGTCGTTATTCAAACTTACAGCCGTTTCAACAGCTTGACATAAACTCTTCTTATCAATACCTGCAAGCACGAAACAAGCCTTGTCAAGCGCCTCTGGGCGTTCGGTACTCGTTCTAATACATACAGCGGGGAAAGACTTTCCTATGCTGGTAAAGAAACTGCTTTCTTCTGGCAACGTTCCACTATCCGAGATAACAGCAAAAGCATTCATTTGCAAGTTGTTGTAATCGTGGAAACCTAAAGGTTCGTGCTGAATCACACGTTTATTTAGTTTAAAGCCACTTTGCTCTAATCTCTTTTTGCTTCTTGGGTGGCAACTATATAAAATAGGCATATCGTATTTTTCAGCGATCTCGTTAATTGCGTTAAAGAGAGATAAGAAATTCTTTTCGGTATCAATATTTTCTTCCCTATGCGCTGAAAGTAATATATACTTTTTCTTTTCAAGATTTAACTTTGATAAAATATCACTCTTTTGTATATCACCAATATTATTAGCTAAAACTTCTGCCATAGGACTGCCCGTAACGTAAGTTCTTTCCTTTGGCAAGCCACAATCTGCAAGATATCTTCTTGCGTGTTCGGAATACGCCAAGTTAACGTCTGAAATAATATCAACTATTCTGCGATTGGTTTCTTCTGGCAAGCACTCGTCCTTACAGCGATTTCCTGCTTCCATATGGAAAATAGGAATATGCAATCTCTTTGCCGAAATTGCAGAAAGACAAGAGTTAGTGTCGCCTAAAATAAGCAATGCGTCAGGCTTAATTTGACACATAAGTTTATACGAGCAGTTTATAATATTACCTACCGTTGCACCCAAATCATCACCAACTGCATCCATATACACCTCAGGGTCAGCAAGCTTTAAATCCTTAAAGAACACGCCGTTAAGGTTATAATCATAATTTTGTCCAGTATGTGCTAAAATGCAATCAAAATAATCTCTACATTTATTTATAACTGCAGAAAGTCTTATTATTTCAGGTCTTGTTCCAACTATAATCAAAAGTTTTAATTTGCCATTTTCTTCAAATTTTATATCAGAATAATCAAGTTTAATCATTTGTTATTCTCCTCTTTCTTTATTTATTATAAAAATCTCTAGTTTTGAATAAATGTCTTTCCTTTCATTTGCTTTAGACATCAATTTAAACACTGATTTTCTTTTTCCAATCATCATTAACAATAGATATTTAATAATCTTCCAAACGTATATAAACGGATATAATAGCCAAATCTTTTTAACTATAGGATGTTGTGTTAAAACAATTCTATGAATTGCCCTAAAAGCATTTCCAACAGTTCCCCTATCTTTTTCACCCTTTTGCGCTATCATGTGTGCAGTATGTGACCTATCTTTCTCTCTATGCCCAAAATTTCCACCATTTAAGATATCAATTAATAGTTGATCGCATAAGGCATCAGGTTGTTCTTCTGCCCAATCTTGACTATCTATTCCCAAATATTGAACACAAATTTTAGTTACAATTTGCGCGTATTTATATAGTCCAATTTTTTTAAAAAAAGGCAATAATTCTTGCTTAAAAAATGGCATTATATAAGTTTTATTAACGTAACACGCCCAGTCGCAAACGTGACGAAAACCCAACCCTTCGTTCTGCATATGGTGTTGCATGTGTAATAAAATTATTATGCCGTGATACAATTCGTTTGGGGCATTAAATTCACCCATTTGGTTTATTGCTTTTTTTATTTCTTTTGTAGCTGGCTTTATAAAAGTTCTAATATATTCTCTACTATCGTTATTTGGCAAACCTGCAACTTCAAAGTGCATTTCTAAATGTGCATTATCTTTATTAAACACAGAGTGACTTGGATGGGACATATCCCACATGCTATAGCCGTTATCTTTAAGTAGTTGTTCAACTTCTTCTTTTCTTTCACTGTCAATTAAAAAGTCTATGTCTCCCAATGCCCTATCTTCTGGATTTGGGTAATAATATGCTGCAGAACTGCCCTTTATTATGCAATAATCAACCTTATTTTTGTCAAGGATCTCAACTAGCTGTTTTTGATAATTAGACACATTTAGGTTGTTTTTTAGCACGCTTATTCCTGCACTTTTCCAAGCAGAATAAACCTTTTCGGCAACTAAATGTTTATAAAATTTTAATGCGTTTAAGGTTGCAAGTGGTACGCTTTGATAAAAACTTTCTTTTAGAACTTCCATCCAGTCCACGTTCTCTAATTCTTTCTCTTGTAGAACTAAAGATTGTGGATTATTAGAAATGCTAATCGCCACTAAATTTAACAACGCTTTTTGTTCGTTTGATAGGTTAATCATTATTCTCCTAGAGTCTTATTTACCTTTTCAAAAAAAGTATCCGGTTTATTCTTATCAAATTGTTCGTTTGCCCACATTACTGTAATCAAATTCTCTGTGTCTGACAAATTTATAATGTTGTGCGTATATCCTGGAAGCATATGTACTGCCTCTATTTTTTCGCCACTAACTTCAAATCTTAAGATTTCATCACTGCCTATTTTTCTCTGTTCTATTAAGCCGTGACCTGAAACAACAATAAAAAATTCCCACTTTGTGTTGTGCCAATGCTCGCCTTTAGTTATCCCAGGTTTTGAAATATTCACAGAGACTTGTCCACACTTTTCGGTTTTTAAAAGTTCTGTAAAACTTCCCCTTTCATCTTCGTTCATCTTTAGGTCAAAAGCAACTTTTTCTTTTGGCAAATATGATAAATAGGTTGAGTATAACTTTTTAGCAAAACTGTTTTTTGCAATCTCAGGCATAACCAAGGTTTTTGATTGATTAGAAAACTTATATAATAGGTCAACTATTTCACCTAAAGTAACTTTATGCGTTATTGGACAATAACAATACTGTCCATCAACCTTTTCAATAGGATTAAGTCCATCATACTCGCAGTGTACTTGTTTGTTTTCCAAACACGCTATCATCTCTCCTACAAGGTCGTCTATATATAATAGCTCAAGTTCTATGTTCCTATCGTTAACGGTTATTGGCAAATCGTTTGCAACGTTATTGCAAAAGGTTGCAACTGCTGAATTGTAATTTGGTCTGCACCACTTCCCAAATAGGTTTGGAAAACGATAGACTAAAACCTTAGCACCCGTCTTTTTTCCATAATCAAAGAACAATTCTTCGCCTGCTTTTTTGCTCTTTCCATACTCACCTTCAGCATATCTTCCTATTAACGTAGCTTGAATAGATGATGAAAGCATAACAGGACATTTGTTTTCATATTTTTCTAAAGTCTGCAAAAGTGTTGATGCAAAACCAAAATTGCCTTGCATAAACTCAGTTTGGTCTTTAGGACGATTTACCCCTGCCAAATTAAACACAAAGTCAGCTTTTTTGCAATACTCTTCAAGTTCATTCAAGGTGTTATCTACATCGTATTCGTAAACATCTTCAATTTTTAAGTTTGGGTGTGTGTTGTCATTGCTGTCACTTATATTAAGTAATGATTGAACGAGATTTTTACCGACAAAACCCTTTGCCCCTGTAACTAAAATTTTCATTAGTTTTTCTCCAACTCTTCTCTAATATATGCAAGCGTCAATAATTTTTCCTTAACCTGTTCAACATTTAATGCTTTAGTATTGTTAGAATTGAATTCACTTAAAGTATTGCGTTTTGTATCGCCATATTTCATATACTTATCATAATTCAAACCACGCTTGTCGGCTGGAACACGATAAAAGTCACCCATATCAATAGCATTTGCGCACTCTTCGTTTGACAAAAGTGTTTCATACATCTTTTCGCCATGGCGAATACCTATAATCTTAATTTCAGTCTTATTTTCCTTGTCAAATAATTCAACCACTGCTTTTGCTTGAGTTTCAATAGTGCAAGCAGGTGCTTTTTGAACAAGAATATCACCACTTTCACCATGTTCAAATGCAAAAAGCACTAGGTCAACAGCTTCATCTAATGACATAATAAATCTTGTCATTGATGGTTCTGTGATTGTTATAGGATTTCCATTTTTAATTTGTTCAATCCAAAGTGGAATAACACTTCCACGAGAACACATAACGTTGCCGTATCTAGTACAACAAATTTTAGTCTTATCCGCCGAAACCGTGCGAGATTTCGCAACGGCAACCCTTTCTTCTAAAGCCTTAGAAATTCCCATTGCATTTACCGGATACGCAGCCTTATCGGTTGAAAGGCAAACTACGTTTTTTACACCTGCTTCAATTGCTGCTGTCAAAACGTTTTCCGTTCCTAAAACGTTAGTTTTAACGGCTTCTATAGGGAAAAATTCACAAGATGGAACTTGTTTTAACGCTGCTGCGTGAAATATGTAATCTACCCCATACATCGCATTACGCACCGATTGAATATCCCTAACGTCACCGATAAAAAACTTGATTTTTTCAGCAACTTCAGGCATTTTTGCTTGAAATTCGTGGCGCATATCATCTTGTTTTTTCTCATCACGAGAAAATACGCGAACTTCACCAATATCGGTCTTTAAAAACCTATTAAGAACGGCATTACCAAAACTGCCTGTTCCACCTGTGATTAAAAGAGTTTTTCCTGAAAATAATCCCATTTTATTTACCTCTTATTGTTTTTTTAATCTTTTTAATATTTTTGTTTTTTCTTCTTTATTTAATCCTAAAATAAACACCATCAATAAATAACAAGTTGAAATTAATATTACCCAAATCACTAACGTCATCCAGTTGCTACCAGATATAAAGTATGTTATAGCCCAACCGATAACAAAAACAAGTAATAAAGGTATAGACATTCTCAAATAACAGCTTTTAGCGAACTTAAGAATATTAAATTTTAGACATTTATGAGCAACGATATTAGTTAATATAGCACGAATAAAATATGCCACCGATATTGAAATGCAAGCGCCTATTACTCCGAAAAAATATGATAGTACAAAAGATAAAATTACATTTGTTATCCCTGTAACTATGTTAATAATGGCTTGTAACTTAACTTTATTTCTTACCACCATTGTGGTATTTGCAATTTGCAATGAGTTGAAAAATAACCCTGGTACGATTACTAAAAGTATTCCATAATAAGCATCAATATATTCTGGACCCACCCAAAGATTAATAAAAAGTTTACCAACAAGAGCGAATCCAACGATTATCAAGCCATTAAGAGCAAACTGAAATTTCCCAACACCAAGTAGTAAGGGCATTAATTTTTCACCAGCAGTTTCCTCATCTTCACAATTTTTTTCCATTTCAGCATATATTCTTGATATTTTTGGCATAAATAGACCATTTATAGCCGTTGTTATCGTATATGCATATCCCTCAATTGCAACGACAACACCAAACACGCCAATCGCAACGGCACTTGTAGTAATACCAAGCACTGTTGGCGTTATATTAAAAACAAGTCTTTGTGCAAGAATTGCAATGGTGGACCAAAGTGAAAACTTAAAAATATCTTTGTACAAATTTTTATCATTATATGTAAAATTGGGCTTTAATGGAAGTTTGTTTGCAATAACTATAAATTTAAATAATATGACGATCAATCCTGCAATTGCATGTACTGTAACAAGAGCATATAATCCAAAATCAAGTAAAAGTGCTAAAACAGTCAATCCTACAAGCAAAACCCTATAAAGTAAATCTGCTAATTTTAATGGAATAAACTTCTCATAAGCTGTTAAAATACCATTTTGGGTCACAAAAGGGAAATTGAAAACGGCAAAAGATGCAGCAATAATATATACAACTTTAAATTGCGCCATTTCGCTTGGAGTTAACGTGACGTAAATTTGTTCTAAAAGAAAAAATACTACGATTAATGCAATAAATATAACGGCATCTATAATCAAATAAAGCTTATAAACAACCCCCAAAAAGTTATCCACTTTTTGTTGGTCACCTTCTGCTCTATATTTAGAAACGTATCTTGCAGTGGCAGAACTTAAGCCAAAATCCACCAAAAACAATGCGATAATTGAATTGGCTAGGGTGTATAAACCATATTGACTTTGACCAATTTGCCTTATCATCCAAGGCGTATAAATTAGCCCTGCTAAAATGTTGACCACAATGGACACATATGACAATATTGCTCCAAATTTAATTTGTTTTCCCAACGTATTACCTCATTTAAACAATTTTTTGAATAATTTATCTATTTTTATTGTAACTTTTCTAAATAAATGTTCAAATTTCCTTTTTATCCTTTTTCCGAAAGATGGTCTTAAACATTTCATCATCTTTTCAAAATAATGATAATCTTCAATTATGTAAGGTGGGTGCTTTAATGGAAATTCTATATTTTCTGCCCTTGTAGTAAACATTTTTTGAATTTCTTTAGGCAATTCTTTAAAATTATCTGGCGCATGCGTTGCGTCCTTTGACGCGCCTACGTTTTCTATCATATTAATGGTTGGATAAATCACTAGTCCTGTGTTTAGTAGTACCCTATATCCTGTAATGTCTTCCCAATAAGGAATACCACTGGACTTCCTTTTTTTAGAATTTTTTATTATCTTCTTAAACTTGTTAACCTGGCCATCGCGATGCGCAACTAAATCCAAATAATAGTCATCATCTAAATATTTATAATCACTTTCCCAAGTATCAGCAACACGTTTCCAAGTTGCCCAACCCCAAGATGTACCCGTCTTGTTAAAAAAATAACTATATCTCTTATCATCAATACCACCATATAGAGTTTGTCCACAAATTCTATCTATACGAGTATCGTTTTCATATTTATCTAAAAGTTCTTTGCAGAATGGGAAAAATGATTGAGATGGAACGATATCATCTTCTAAAATTATGCATTTATCAACGATAGAAAACGCCCATTTATGCGATAAATGAGTTGAAGGATCACACCCCATATTCTTATCGTGATAATTTTTATGAACTTCGCATTCCCAATCTATATTTTCTGCAATTTCACGACATTTTTTGATGTTTTCAATGTCGTCTTCCCTTCCTTCTCTCGGACCGTCTTGCCATAAAAGTAAAACGCGTGGTTTTGCTTTTCTTACTGTTTCAAAAGACTTTTCAAACTGATCTGGCCTTGCAAAAAATATGCAAAGCACAGCACAATCAATTTCCCATTTTTTCATAATTCACCTCTTTTTTATCTTCCCAACAACTTTCTTATATCTTTTGTAAACTGCCTGTCCAACTCTATAATTTTTTCTCTGCTATCGTACGACGCAGTCATATCAATTGCTTTAATCGCACCTGCAATCTTCTCAGGGTTATTCTCTTCGTAATAATATAGGAAATCATTCACAGCTGAGGTCTCCAGCACCTTTATTTTTATTGAAACTACTCTAAGTCCATTTGCCATATACGAAAGCACTTTAGACGGAAAAGACGTGTCATTAAATTGTGCATTAGGATTTTGGGTGCTTAAACCAATATGACAAGATTGAATAAATTTAATATATTCTTCACCCGACAACAATCCGTCGTAAGTAACTTTACATTTTGATAAAGCATTAACTTCATCTATCTTTTTCAACAAATCTTTTTTATCATTTTCTCCACCAAAACCGATGATATGCACATGATATCTGTCATCAAGAAACTTTCCGGCGGCGACAGTGGCAGCTACACCACCTTTTCGAGGGTCAAAAGTGCCTGCATATACACAATGTATACGCCCATCGCTAAATTTTTTCACTCTTTGTTCTTCCACATTATACGTGCCATGAACAATAACGTATGGTTTATTTCTTGTATTAATTTTTTGATTCAATTGTTCTGTCGGAAAAATATAAGAATCTGCAAGTTTGAAAAATTTCAATTCTCTTTTTTTGTCTCTTTTTAGTCCCGATACATCCCCATAAATCTCTTCTATTTCTAAAATTAAATGAAATCGTTTAAAAAATTTAGCCAATGCAACACTTCTCCTATAGCCGAGTGAATGATAAACGATAATCTTCTCTTTCTTTTTTGCATTAAATAGAAAATAAAAGAAAATTGCAAAAAAACTATACATAGTTGAAAAAATTTTTTGAAGCAAATTGTCTCTTTGTTTAGTAGAAAACTTTTTTAAAGTAACTCCGTTTGCTATTGCATTTTCTCCACCCTTAAATTTCCCCTTGTTTGAATAAATACTAGCTGAGATAATTTCAACCGACTCGCCATTTGCAACAATAGATTTACAAATGTAATCCATTTTATTTGTTGCTGCCAAAAAATAAGTTCTCCCTTCTTGATTAGATACATCATAATATCCTAAATATTTAATGTTCATGTCAATCTCCTTAAACTTTCACACACAAAAGTTACTTTCAAATTATTCTTCTATTTTGTTATTCAGCAAGCCATAAAAGACAATCACGTAAAAAAACAAAGACAATAAAAAACACTCGTTATTTACAGATAAAAAGATAGGTATAAGCACGGCTACAAAGCAGAAAAAATTCTTAAATATTTTTTTGTAAAAATTAATAAAGCCAACTAAATTTATACCACCAAAAACTATACCAAAACAGGCAAACAAAAAGAAAGTAGTGTTTGTATTATGATTAGACCACTGACGGAAAAACGCTCCACTACCACTAGTAGCTTCTGTATAACCCCAGCCAAATATAGGTTTTTCAAACCAAGCCGTTATTGCTCCCCTAAACGAACCAAACCTTGAATCATACGAACCACCACCAGATAGTTTGTCAAAGTCTTGCAACAGTTTTTCAGCTATGCCTATCGCAGATGCAAGCAATATAAAAAAAACAAGTGGCAAAACAAGACTAAATAATAATTTCCAGTTTTTATAGTAATAAGCAGTACAAGAAAAAGATATGACAATTACTAATAGGCATATAAGTCCAGCAGTAGAACCAGTAGTACATACACCTATGATAAAGAGAATTAACTGGTGATATGAAATTTTTGCTGAAGATAATGAGAAGATTATCGCCATTATAAGAAAGAACTGATATATACCTTGTTCTGTAAAAGGACCTATATTATAAAATCTATCGGTTGTTTTACAATAAAAGCTAAAACCTGCATTATAATATTGTATAAAACCTTCCTCATTAGTGTCGTGAGTGATAAGAGAAAAAAGTCTATCTGCTAACTCTGGAATAAAATTGCATATTACAGTAACGACTATCGAATAGCAGGCAAGCACAAACATTACGTTGCAATACTTTTTAGCAAAACTTTCTAAAGGTATGCAATATACACATAGAAAAGCAATTAAAAGAATTAAAATTATCTTGATCCAAGCTTTATATGCGTCTAGATTTATTAATACAGATAACAAGATTGAAGCGTAAAGCATTAATAAAACCACTATCATTCTATAATCTAACAGCATTTTATTATATATCCTTTTTACGATTAAAAAATAAATTAAAGGGATAGTAAAAAGAATAATTTGTACGAAAGAAGGCACGATATATGTCCTTAAAAA
>JAZUSI010000071.1:0-2761 GCA_045606665.1 Christensenellaceae bacterium | reverse complement strand
GTGATAAGGAGAGTGTATATGCAAGAGCATTTTAAATTATTTACAGTACTTATTGCTTCTATAAATAGGGATATAAGGCACGTTAAAACTCAAATTATGGCAGAACATAATCTTAAGTGCCCACACGTTTCAACGCTGTATTATTTATATGTTGAAAAAGAGCTGACATTAAAAGAACTGTGTGAAAAATGTAATGAGGATAAAGGCGCTATTTCTCGTTCTGTAAAAAGTTTAGAACAAGAAGGGCTTGTTGATGCTGCTTATACGCAAAAAAAATATAAACAAAAACTTCAACTTACTGAAAAAGGTAAATTAGTCGGTAAAGACGTTGTTAAAAAAATCGATATAGCTATTGAGAGAGCTGTTGAAAATTTATCAGATGAAGATAGGGAGTCTGTTTACAGATCGCTAAAAATTATTAGCAAAAATTTACAAAACGTAAATTTTACAAATGAAAATAAGAAGTCTTAGGAGAGAGTTCATGAAGACATTAATATCAACGGATACGTCTGCAGTATTAAATTACGACGTGTTTAAGAAAAATGAATTAAGCGTGTTCGCATTAAACGTCATTATAGATGGTGAGGAATTTTTAGATGGTTTAACTATAGACCAAAAAAGCTTATGTGATGCAATGCGTTCTGGTAAAAATATAAAAACTTCTACACCACCACTTGGTGGAGTTATTGAATATTTTGAAAATCTTTTTGAGCAAGGTTATGATCAAATTATTCACTTTACAATTTCAAGCAAACTATCTAGTATGAATGATTTGTTTAAGAATGTTGCCACAAATAATTTCCCAGGGAAATTATTTGTAGTGGATTCTTACGCATTGTCAACGATAATGCTTTCGCAGGTTTTGTTTGCTAGTGAAGAAATCAAAAAAGGCAGACCTGTTGAAGAAATTATAAAAGATTTGGAAGAGTTTAAGAAGCAAAGCAAAGTTGTGTTTGTCCCTGAAAACTTAACGGCATTGCGTAATGGTGGAAGAATTTCGCCAACAATTGCTATAATCGGCAATATGCTTGGAATAAAGCCTGTTATTTCTCTTTCTGATGGTGAACTTAAAAAAGAGGGAACAACCAAGCAAGTTAGAAAACTTTTAATTGAATCAGTAGCAACAATGCAAGATACATATCCTATAGATAAATTTGACTATACATTAGTAAATTTTGATGCGAAAGAGGAAGTTTTATCATACGTTAGTAATGCTATTTCAGAGATTATTGGTAAAGGTAATTTAATTGAAGCTATTTTGCCAATTAATGTCTGCGCACACTGTGGACCAGGAACGATAGGTTTGGTTGTTTCTAAAAAAATTAATGGTAAGTCAATTAAAGAATTTTTATAAGGTAAGGAAAAATCAATGCACGTTACTATTAAAGAAGTATTGAACAAAAAAGATTTGAAAAAATGGGTCGATTTCCCAAATAAATTATATAAAGATTGTAAAGCATATTGTCCATTTTTATTCTCTGATGAGATTTCTACTTTTACTAGGGCTGATAATCCAGCATATGAATTTTGTGAAACGAAGTTGTTTTTAGCATATAAAAACAAAAAAATTGTTGGTAGAATTGGTGGGCTTATAAATCACGCTGCAAACAAAAAGTGGAAAACCTCTGCTATTCGATTTACTCGCTTTGATTTTATTGATGATTATGAGGTTTCTTCTGCACTTTTTAATAAGGTTGTTGAGTGGGGACTTTCTCGTGGTTATGATAAAATAACTGGACCTATAGGCTTTACAGACATGGATCACGAAGGTATGCTTATAGAAGGATTTGATGAAATGAATATGTCAATTACCTTTTATAATCATCCTTATTACATTGACCACTATATTAAGCTTGGTTTAGAAAAAGAAGTGGACTGGGTTGAATATCAAGTTTTAGTCCCAGAAAAGCTCGATGAAAAATATGCAAAAATTTCCGAATATTTGGCTAAAAGAAGTGGGCTTCAATTAGTTCAATATACTGATAGAAAAGTGCTAAAAAGAGATGCGTATGAAGCATTTAAGGTTATAGACGTTGCTTTTTCTGTTTTGCATGGTACAGTTCCACTAACAGAAGAAGTTATTAATAAAGCAATCAACGATTACATACCAATTGTAAATTTAAAATATATCTGTTCGGTTAAGGATAAAGAAGGAAAAATTGTTGGTTTTGCAGTGTTAGTTCCATCAATCGCAAAGGCACTTAAAAAGTCAAATGGTAGAATGTTACCATTTGGATTGTTTAGATTACTAAAGGCGTTAAACGGCAAAAATGATACTTTAGAAATGTTCTTCGTTGCAGTTTTACCAGAACATCAAAGTAAAGGTATACCAGCATTTATGATGAACCATTTGATTAAAGTTTGTATGGAAAATGGCGTAAAAATATGTGAAACTGGTCCGGAACTAGAACTAAATGAATCTGTACAAAGTTTATGGAAAGGAATGGACGTTCGCCAACATAGACGCCGTCGTTGTTGGGTTAAGGAGATTTAATATGGCTAAGATTGAAAAAAAAGAGTGGATAAGAACGCTAAAATTTTTGTTTTTTTCTATCAGTGCGGGAATTGTTCAATTTGTAAGTTTTGCGCTTATGGATTTGATTCCCAACTTTGAATATAGGATTAAAGCTTATATAGCGTTGTCCTTATCTGTGCTTTGGAACTTTACGGTAAATAGAAAGTTTACCTTTCAATCAGCAAATAATGTTAAAATTGCAATGTTAAAAACCATATGTTTTTATATTGTATTTGCACCTTTATC
>JAZUSI010000070.1:0-3371 GCA_045606665.1 Christensenellaceae bacterium | reverse complement strand
GTATATGTCTGCATAATTGTTTGCCACTGGTGTTCCGGTCAATCCCCAAACATAAGTGGCTTTAGATGTGACAACTCTAAACTTCCTTGATGTTTTTGTGGTTTTTCCTTTGAGTTTGTGAACTTCGTCCAACACAACAACATCAAACTTTTTTGTTGTAAATGTGTTGTCTCGTGCGATTTTTTCATAATTCATATATGTTACATCGTATCGACTTAAATCGAACGCTGTGTCTTTTTTCCAAACGTTCTCTAAAACTCTTTTTGGAGCCACAATCAAGACTTTACATGGTGGTAATTCACATATAGCACTCAATGCCGTATATGTTTTTCCTGTCCCAACCTCGAAAAATAAACAATACTTTTTATTTTTTAGCAGTAGTTCTTTTCCTTTTTCTTGGTGTTCGTAAAGTGTTATTGTCATTAATAATTCCTTTTCCCAACAAATAACCATGTGTTATTTTGAGTAATTCGTTATAGTCTTTGTTTTCTTTGTTTTTAGTATACAATAGTGTGCTAGGAATTTCACTAGACAAACCAGTGTAAATATTATTTTCGATTGATTTTTTGTCGTCTGCTATAAGAATAGGTACGAAATCGTGTGTTGTTAAAAACTCTATGACTTCGTTAATAGTTCTTTCTACAAACTGGTCTGATGTTGACGCAACAATAACTTTTTTGTGTTTAATATAACTTAAAAAATCTTTGTTCCATAAACATGGACTTTGGTTTAATACGGTGTAATTTGTGTTTCCACGCCAAATGTCCATTGCTATATTGTCCACATCGTTACCAATCACAATTAAATTCATTGTCCAATCTCCTTTAATTTTGTTTCATCGCGTTCTATTCCTTCTACAAGTTCAACAACTTCTTCCAGACTATCTACTAAATAATACAATCCGTTTGATTTTATGACATTGCTGCCAAATATTTTTTGTTGAGGACTTTCGTTTCTTTTAAGTCCAGGAGCCTTTACTTCAATCGCAACAAAACGTCCGCAAATACACGCTATTATATCGCTAATAGCAGGTTCCATGAAATTGCTACCATGAACTTTAAAATAAAGATGTCCTTTTTTAAATAAATAGTCTTTTATTTTATTTTCCAATACTTTCTCAGAAGAATGTTTTAATTGTTTTTGATAATGTATTGCGTTTTCTGTTTCAGTGACCCACTCTAAATTTTCAACACAGTTGTTCGTTTTATTACCGTCTTTATGGTTTACGTAAGGTTTGTTTTCTGTGTTTTCAATGAACATTGAAGCGACCAACCTGTGTACAAGACAATAATGATTTTTACTCAACTGAACTTCTTCATAACCATTTTGTTTTACGCTTTTTCGCAAAAATACTTTTCTTGTTTTGTTGTACACATTACCTTTATTAGATATTTGGTACGTATAAGGCAAATCGTCAAACAGCGTTATGTCTCTCCATTCTTCAGTGTCATATTTAAGCATTGCTTCAAAATAAAACACAAAATCTTTTAAAGATTTGCACATGAAATAAAAGCCACCGTTGTTTTTACAACATTGTTTTTTGTTGTAATGAAAATCCTTCCCTATGTTGAAAATTACGAAATGTGCATTGACTATACAAACAAAATGTTCTGTGGGAACATCTTGAAAAACATAATAAATTTCATTTTCATTTAGAAGGTCTTCAATCTGTTCCCTTAAACATTTCATATTTTAAACCTCTACTGGATAAAATTCAGCGACTTCAAAATATTTGCTTTTTTCTGGTAAACCAGTTTCGACATTAAGTTTGTCTGGTTGTCTTTTAACAAGACCAACGAATTTTTTACCAATAAATGTTTTTGGTAGTTCGTCTAAATCTGTGCTACCACTAACATTTAAACCACATGCTTTAGCAAATCTTTTATATTTCCACATTGCTTTGTCTACTAAATATAGACTAACATTAATTTTTTCGCCGTCTTTTGTTTGACAAGCATACACATCGCATTCGTTTCCGTTTGCTGTTGTTGTTCTTTTGTGTTCAACAATTTTTAAAGTATATTTACCTTCTTCGCTAATAAATGATGTTTCGGTTACATCGTCCCAATTTACAATTCTTCCCATAATTACCAATCTTCTCCTTCAGTTTTTGTTTCGTTGTCGTCGTTAAATGGATTTTGTTGTGACTCAACAACGTTTAGTTTTTCAATTGTTTCAATATTATTTTTATTTGTTCGTAATTTTTCTAATGCTGTATAATCAGTATTTTCTAAATATAAACCGGTTTCAAGCATTTTGCCTTCGGTTCTGAATTTTGTGTCCATATTTGGATGTGCGCCAATATAGGTCAAAAAAGCAACACGTCTACTATTATCTTCGTTAATTACTGTTCTTTTAGAACAATACATAACATTACTTGCACGTTCTAATAATAAGTTTCCGTTATTATAAGACATTTTTGGAACAATCATTGTGGTTTCTTCACCAGTAGTATTGTCCGTTGTTTTCTTGTCTTTGATGTGAGAAATCGCAACATATTCTACATCTCCACGAGACAAGTCAATAATTTTATTTCTTAAGTTTAACATTAAAGTTCCAACAGAACCACGTTCGTCTAAACTTAATTTCTTTCCTTTTGATTTTTCTAGGAATGACACAACACCTTCTTCAATAGATGAATATGCGTCAAAAATTACAGTTTTGTATGGGTGTTTTCCAGACAACTCATTTAATAGTTCCATAAGTTTTGTCTGAATGTGTTTGGCACCACTTGCGCCCACTTCGTCTGATTTTAGTTGTAAAGTCTTAATGTCGTCATCACTATAACTTTTAAGTACTTCACCACCACCATCTGTGTCAATAGACACATATAAAATTGGTTTTGGGTATGTGCCGGCTAATGTGGTTTTGCCGGAACCCGGTTTACCGATGATTACGGTAAATTTGTTGTGTGGTTCTTTTGATATTCCTTGAACCAAATCTAACATGCTCATTATTCGCTTTTCTCCTTTTTAGTTTTTTGTTTTAGTTGTGCTTTTTCGTACGCAATGCCTTTATTATACATTGTGAGTAAATCTTTAACAAGAACATCACACTTGTTTTTTAAGGCTTCGCGTAAAAACACGATGTCGTTTTCTGTCATTTAAGACCCCCTTTTTAGATATTTTTTGCCTTTTGGCTGGCAGGGAACGTAGGATTTGAACCCACATCTTATGGTTTTGGAGACCATCGTAATGCCATTATACTAGTTCCCTATAATAAGCCCACTCTGACAACGGTCTATGGGCGAATTTCTTTGCCATATTTACAGTATTCTAAATATTCACAACGCTTACACATGTAAGTGCATTTTTCCAAAACATACCCCTTTTCCATGTCTTTTATTGTGTTGTCAATATTCTTCATAATAC
>JAZUSI010000069.1:0-7408 GCA_045606665.1 Christensenellaceae bacterium | reverse complement strand
TCAAATTTTTTCTTTTTAAAACAATCATAAATACCTTAAAATGTTGATAACTACAATAAAATAATAAAGTTATCAACAAAATTTAACTATTATGTTACATGTAATGTTGATAACTTTATTATATATATATTATAAAATATTAAGTTTTATAACAAAATTAAAATTGAAAATTTGATTTACAAAAAATTATCTTTGTACTCTTCCACTAGCATCTCCACCAGCAAGATTCATAACTTCAGCAACTGAAACCATATTATAGTCGCCTTCAATAGAGTGTTTTAAGCAACTTGCAGCAACTGCAAATTCAATTGTTTGTTGTGGTTCAAAGCCATTAACTAATGAATAAATTAGACCACCACCAAAACTATCGCCACCACCAACACGATCAACGATGTGCATAGAATATTTCTTAGAGAAATATGCTTCACCACATGTATAAAGCATACCAGACCAGTCGTTATCGTTTGCAGATTTACTTTCTCTTAAAGTAATTGCAACACCCTTAAAGTTAAATCTATCAGTCAATTTCTTTGCAACAGAAATATAGCCTTCTCTATTGAGTTTTCCACCATAAATATCGGTGTTATCTGCTTCTATACCAAACACGTCTTTAGCATCTTCTTCATTTGCAATACAATAATCGATGTAATTGCAGAGTACACCCATAACTTTTCCAGCTTTTTCTTTAGACCAAAGTTTTTTTCTAAAGTTAAGATCACAAGAAATCGTTATTCCTTTTTCCTTTGCTTTTTGGCAAGCAATTTCACATATTTCAGCCATGCCATCGGAAAGAGCTGGTGTAATGCCTGTAAAATGGAACCATTCAACGCCTTCAAATATTTTATCCCAATCAAAATCATTTTTATCAGCCATTGCTATTGAACTATACGCTCTATCATAAACAACTTTACTTGGTCTTTGGCTTGCACCTTTTTCACAGTAATAGATACCCACTCTATCGCCACCACGAACAATTTTAGAAGTATCTACGCCAAATTTACGCAATGAATTAACTGCTGATTGACCTATTTCGTGTGTTGGAAGTTTACTAACGAAAGCAACGTCAACACCATAATTTGCTAAACTTACTGAAACGTTTGCTTCTGCGCCACCAAAAGTAGCTTCATATTTTTCACTTTGAACAAATCTCAAATAGTTTTCTGGAGCAAGTCTTAACATTAACTCGCCAAAAGTAACGACCTTTTTCATTTTATTTATCCTCCATTTTTGCAAGTGCGTCCTTTACAAAGAAACTTCCACCAATTGCATATATTTTTTCCCATGCAACAAATTCATCTATATTAGAGTTGTCAACCCCACCCGTTGGAATAAACTTGATTTGTGGAAATGGTGCAGCCAATGCTTTCATAGCCTTTAATCCACCATAAACGTTTGCTGGGAAGAACTTTACAACGTCAATTCCCAATTCCAATGCTTGCATAATTTCGGTTGGAGTTACGCAACCTGGATAATATGGCAAACCTTTTTCCTTACAAATTTTAGCAACTTCAACAGATAATCCTGGAGAAACGATAAATGTTGCACCTGCATTGATTGCCCTAATGCATTGGTCTGCATTGATAACAGTTCCAGCACCGATTATCATATCTGGATAATTTTTAACAGCAAGTTTAATCGCTTCTTCAGCACAAGCAGTTCTAAATGTGATTTCAGCATATTCAATGCCGTAATTTTTAAGTGCTGGTAGAATTTTGTCTACTTCACTAAGTTCTTTGATTACTACTACAGGTATCTTTTTAACCATTTTTATCTCTCCTATTATTTTTTAATTCCTAAATATGCTATAGAATTATTATAGCAAATATCTTCAATTACCTTACCGACTAATTTTTCATCATTAGTCATTTCACTTCTTTCCATCATACCACCTAAGTAATTGCAAAGAATTCTTCTAAAATAGTGGTGTCTTGGATATGATAAAAGCGACCTACTATCCGTTAACATACCAACGAAAGTTGCAATATGTCCGGTTGCCGTTAAATCTTCAAGATGTTTTTCCATACCAACTTTATTATCTAAGAACCACCATGCAGGACCATATTGAATTTTACCCTTTGCTTCACTGCTTTGGAAACAACCAACTAAAGTCATAATTTCAGCATTCATTTTTGGATTTAAGTTAAAAACAATTGTTTTTGGCAATAAATTCTCAACGTTAAGTTTATCAAAAAGTCTTGACATGTATTTGATACTATTATCTTCAGCAATGCTGTCATATCCTGTATCCAAACCTAATTTAGCAAGCATTTGACTATTATTGTTTCTCATTGCGCCGATATGAAGTTCGGTTGCAATATTATATTTAGCATATAGTTTGAAAAGGAAATATGTTAAATAACCTTTAAATATTTCACTTTCTTTTTCATTTATGTTTTTTCCACTTCTACGTTTAACAAATACTTGCTCTGCATCTGCCTTTTCTGCAACAGGATAAACGCATTGAAGTGCAACGTCAGCAGCTGTTGTGCCAACTTTTATAAATTCTTGTAAACGACCTTCAATCTTTTCTTCAAGAGTAGTTAAGTCTTTAACATCACCTAATTTATCAACAAATTCATTGTATTTTTCGGCTTCAATATTCATAATCTTATCAGCACGAAAAGCTGGAATCACCTTAAATTTATAATCCTTTTTGGCAATTTCAACGAAAGTTGAAAGGTCATCAAAGATTTCGTTAGTGGTAAATAAGTGTGTTACGTTTGATTGTTCAATAAGTTTTTGTGGAGTAATGTTGTTTATGCGAATATATTCGTTACACCAATCCCAAATTAGGAGTGCATTTTCTTCATTAATTTCAATTTCACAATTAAAAAACTCTTTCAATTCAACTTGTGACCAGTGATAAAGTGGATTGCCAAAAGCAGTTCCTAAAACTTTACAATACGTCACAAATTTTTCCTTATTCGAAGTACTTTTTCCTGTTATTAGTTCCTCATCAATGCCATAATTACGCATTAAACGCCATTTATAGTGATCACCTGCGAGCCAAATCTCAAAAACATCGTTAAACGTTTTGTTTTCAAGAATTTGTTTTTCAGGCAAATGGCAGTGATAGTCAAAAATTGGCATATTTTTTGCATAATCAAAATATAATTTTTCAGCAGTTTTGTTTGTTAATAAAAAATTGTCCTTTATATAACTCATAGCGTAACTCCTTTTTTATAGAAAGCAATTTCTCTTATATCTTCGTTTTTACATTTGTATTCGCCATTTACAGTTGACATTATTAAGTTAAATAAACCTTTATCATCCATAGAAAATGCGTTGAAATCAATCCAATTATTTTTATGACTTGATAAATAATCGTTTGTCGCAATTTTCATTGTTGGGACAAAAGTTGAGAATGGTGTTCCCCTACCTGTTGTAAATAAAACTATTTGACAACCACTTGCAGCAAGCGCTGTAGATGCAATTAAGTCGTTTCCAGGAGCATTTAATGTTGAAACACCCTTTTCCTTAACAAGTTCACCATAATCAAGCACGTCAACAATTTCCGTGCTACCAGCCTTTTCAACACAACCGAGTGATTTTTCTTCCAATGTTGTTATACCACCCTTTTTATTTCCTGGGCTTGGGTTTTCATACACTGGGAAACCGTTATCAGTATAAAATGCTTTAAAATTTTCTATCATCTTTTTATAATTAAGAAAGACGTCTTCATTTTTACACTTATTCATAAGCAGTTGTTCTGCTCCAAACATTTCTGGAACTTCAGTTAAAATAGCGCTTGCACCTAATGATACGAACTTATCTGTAACTTTACCGACCAAAGGGTTTGCAGTTAAACCAGAATATCCGTCAGAACCACCACATTTAAGACCTATGCAAAGTTCATTAAGTGAAACTTCTTCACGCTTAAAGTCTTTTGCCTTATCGGCAAAACTCTTAATAATTTCAACGGCATAAGCAACGTCATCTTCAACTTCTTGACAGTTAAAATATGCGATATTATCTCTATTAAATGGTTTAAGATATTCTTTAATCCCATCAAGTCCATTATTTTCACAGCCTAAGCCAACAAAAAGAACAAAACTCGCATTTGGGTTAAGCGCTGTTGCGCACAATAATTTTTTAATATTCTCGTTATCATCACCAAGTTGAGAACAACCAAATTGATGGGTTAACGCAAATATTCCATCTATACTACCATCAACGTATTTTTGGCAAAGTTTTTCAACACGCATACATACGTTGTTGACACAACCAACTGTTGGAATAATATAAATTTCATTGCGAATACCTGCACGTCCGTTTTTGCGCTTATATCCAAGGAACGTTCCTTCTTTGATTTGTGGTTTATAAGCCTTAAAATCATAAGAATATTCCATTTTTTCATCAAGGTGAGACTTCAAATTATGAGAATGAACCCATTCACCCTCTTTTATATCTTGAGTTGCTCTACCAATAATTTGTCCGTATTTTATAATAAATTCGCCTTTTTTAATGTCACAAAGTGCAACTTTATGTCCGGCTGGGATACCATTGGTTTCAGTTAAATAAACGGCAACGTTATCTTTTTCATTAATAATTACTCTATTCTTCATAAGCTGTTAATAATTTCCTCTACTTTTTCGTAGAAACCTTTATATTCGGTAAGATCTTCTCCCCAAACGTTCTTATCTTGCATAAATGCTTTTACACTGCCTCCATTAGCAAAATATTGAAGGTATGGTAAATCATCTTGAATTTGAATTTGTCTTTCAGGCAAATCGTAAACAAATTTATCGCCATCAGTCTTAATTCCACTATAAATCTTCATTAAGCAAGCAAAACCATAAGTAAGATTTTCAGCAATTTTACCATATCTATTATAGTAATCCTTAAAACTTGGCAAGTTTCTTGCTCTCCACTTTGAAATGCTGTTTAAAGCAATACTTGTTAATTGGTGATTAAGGTATGGATTCATAAATCTATCAGTTACACTGTTTGCAAATTCTGTCGTAGCCTTAATATCATCTGAAACGAAAGGAATGATTTCATTTTCAAGCGTATCGTTTAAGAAGTTCTTCAATTTTTCATTAGTCATACAGTCATATACCGTAACTGCGCCATTAAGCAAGCCAACTGGAACGATATTTGTATGACTTCCGTTAAGAACTCTAACCTTTCTCTTCTTATAATAGTTGATATCGGTTGTAAGCACAACGTCAATACCATGTGTACCTTCTTTAACGTATTTTGCGATATCACCTTTCTTTTCAACAGCCCATAAACCAAATGGTTCGCCAATAGAAACGAGTTCATCTTTTTCACCAATAAGTTTTTCAATATATTCGATATCTTCAGCTGTTTTTGGATGACCTGAAACTATTCTATCAACAAGTGTATTGCAGTAATAGTTCTTTTCATTGTTCCAAATTTTAAATTCTTTTGGTAAGTTCCAAAGTTCGATATATTTATCAACGCATTTTTTAAGTTGGTCTGCGTTATTATCGATTAACTCAACAGGCATCATATAAACACCATCAAGGCCATTAGAAAATCTTTCAAATAAAAACTTTGTTAGTTTTGCTGGATAAGTGATGCTTTCAAATCCATCAAACTTATCATTCTCGTTATAGCAAATGCCAGCTTCAGTTGTGTTGGAAACTATAAGTTTAAGTTCTGGATCATTTGCAAGCGCAATATACTTTTCATAGTTTGCAAATGGATCAACAACATTTTGTAACACGTTAATTTCCTTAACCGTTTCAACAGGTTTACCATTAACACTACCACGCAAAATAACATGATATTTGTTATTTTGTTTTTCAAATTTTTCTAACGTACCAAAGGTTATTGGTTTAACTATGTTAACACCATAATCACCACCCTCAACGTTCAATTCATCAAAATAATAGTCAACGAAAGTTCTCAAAAAATTACCTTCACCATACTGTAATACTTTAATCATAATACGTCCTTCCTTGTTTTTCTTGTATTATACCACTTTTTACTTGACTTTTCTATATAATAAATGCTAAAATAATGTAAAATTACATATATATTTAAAAAATTATGAGTTTTATTGAAATCGAAAAATCTATAAAAAACGAAGAATGGTCAATGACTAACTTGCATTCCCATTCGCACTATGAAATCTATTTTCTTCAAAAAGGCAACAGAACTTTTTTCTTGTCTAAAGCATTGTATAGACTTACTGCACCCGTTTTGATTATTATTCCACCACATGCTTTACACAAAACAGAGGGCACGGCATTTGAAAGGTTTAACTTGAACGTTTCCGAAGACTATCTTGATGAATATCAGAAAGTAGTTCTAAACGAAAAAGCGTTGTCAGTTATAAAATTAAATAGCAAACAAAACACTGTTTTGGAAAACATTTTTATTCAAATGGAACAAGTTAATAGGTTGCAAAAGTATTCGGACTCTATATTAAAAGCCTTATTTTCATACTTAATTGTACAATTTAACAACCTAGCTTCTGAAACTCTTTCTTCCAATGTAAGCAAAGAAGTTTCCGTGCCGCCACAAATGCTAAAAGTTATTGAATATTTTAATGAACATTATAACGAAAACCTAAATTTGGCGCATATATCCGACCAATTTTATATTTCTAAAGGTGCTTTGATTTACAACTTCAATAAATATATGAAATGCTCACCCATTGAATATCTTTTAAGCATAAAACTAATCAAAGCAAAAGAACTCTTGGAAAAAACAAAAAAAAGTATAGGCGAAATCGCCGAACTGTGTGGGTTTTCTTCTGCAAATTACTTTGGGTTGGTTTTTAAGCAAAAAGAAAAGATGTCCCCTTTAGCATATAGAAAACATCAATTAAATAAATCATAAAAAGGTTTCTCTTGTTTTAAGAGAAACCTTTTTATTATTTCAAAAAATCGTCTTTTACTGCGTTATATATAGGGAAAAAATCGTTTGTTAAAACCGTGTCTATTCCCATTTCAAAGTATTTGCGTGCTTCTTCAGGGTCATCTGCATAAAAGACGTTGCAAAGTATTCCGTGAGCATGCGCTTTATCAATGCTTTCTTGATTGAAATACGGCTTAAACAACTGCACTTTGTATGCTCCAAATTTTATAGCACGGTCAACGATAGACATTGGGTCTTTATTGCCGTCCCACCCCATACATATTTTCATATCTGGAGCATATTCCATAACGCGTTTAACAAATTTATCACTATTAGTCATAAAGTAAACGTGTTTTTCGCAATCGTATTTTTTGACTAAACCTACGATTTCTTCAATCATAGGATTTTCAAATTCATCACCCCAAATTTTAACGTGTATATTCATAATTACACGCCCAGCAAATTTTTGTAAAATTTCTTCAAAGGTTGGAATTTTTATCCCTTTAAATTTTTCACCGTGCTTAACGCCAAAATCAAGTTTTAATAGTTCTTCATAGGTATATTCGTAGATTTTGCC
>JAZUSI010000068.1:0-8695 GCA_045606665.1 Christensenellaceae bacterium | reverse complement strand
CTTGCTTTAACTTCTTGAACAGCTACTTCTTCTTCGCCGTCTGGTGATAAACCAGAAGCGTCTTCACCGTGTGGGCCAACAGCACATACGTTAGATAGCACTGGAACTTCGTCGCCAGCTTCACAAAAGATTGCCAAAACTTCGCCTTCTACTTCTGAAGTTAAATCAAAAGAAGATTTGTCCGTTTCATAAGAGCAAAGTATGTCGCCAACCTTAACGGTGTCGCCAACTTTAACTTTCCACTCTGTTAAAATACAACTTTCAACAGTGATACCTGCTTTTGGCATCATAATTGGATTTGCCATAATTTTACTCCTTTTATATATGTAGTTTTATTTTTTACTAAATTTTCTTTGCGTTTGCTAATAAGTATGCTTCTGCTTCATCAGACCAAATGCCGTGGTTCTTATCGCAAATGTCTGCAAGGTCAGCGAAGAACTTATCTGTCTTTCCTAATTCTCTAAAGTCTGCAATAGCTGTCATTGGCATAGAAATATGTGTATAAGCAAGTTTCTTTGCGCCCTTGATGTTTGGAAGATTTAAGGTCGTTTCGATAACGCTGTCAAGACCACCAACGTGTGAAATCATAATTGATGGATCGATTCTGCCTTCACCTGCAAGTTTAAGCGCTTCTCTCAAGTCGTCCTTATTACCACCTGACGTCCCAGTAATTCTGTGGAAAGAATAGTGAACGTGATAGAAGTTAAATTTAGCAGAGAAATCGGTCTTTGTTGGACCAGCAAAGAAGTTTAAGCAACCTTGTTCGCCCAAAAGTGCATCGCCTTGTTCAACGAGTGGTGTAACAGGTGCGTAAACAAACACGTCGTCAAAGCCCTTACCACCATTAAGACTCTTCATATACTCAACAGGGTCTTCAAGTGTTGAGGTGTTAACGTAAACAAGTTTTACTCCGTTTTTAGCTGCTTCTTCAACTGTTAAAACTTTTGCCGCTCTATCAAGTCTTGCTTGGTCAATATCGGTAACAACCATAAGTGATGGTTTTCTGTCACAGTGAATACCATAGTCAACTGCACCGAGACCCATAGGTCCAACACCTGCAAGAATTGCAACTGCGCCACCTTCTTTGATACCCATTACGTGAGCGTGATGGTCATAGTCGCTGTGATAATTTTCGTGATAACCTGCAATAATGCAAGACATTGGTTCAGCAAGTGAAGCCTTAAAATAGCTCTTGCCTTCGTATGGGATAAGACAATCTGATTCCATAACTTCGTTTGGAATAATTACGTAAGTTGCATCCCCACCGATATGATGATAAGAATATCCTGGCGCATAGTATGGATTTGATTCAAGGTTCATTGCTGGTTGAATACCAAACTTCATACCTTCCTTAAATAAGTGTTGCCATTTTGCACCAACCTTTATGATATCGCCACAGAATTCGTGACCGATAATAACTGGGTTTGTCGCAATATCCTTTGGAACTCTTTTATGATTTTCGCCTTGGATTGCCGCTTTATAGCTTGACATACAAATACTATCAGAAACGACCTTTGCCAAAATTTCATTATCTTTAATTTCTGGCAATTCAAATTCTTCAAGTCTCAAATCACTTTGTCCGTAAAGTCTAACTGCTTTCGTTTTCATTTTTGATTATCTCCTTTACTAGATTTTTTCACGTTAACATTATAACATATAATATATATTTTTGCATCCCTTTGAAAATAAGTTGCAAAATAATTTTATTTATGTTAAAATATAATCACAAATGAACACAAATGAACACTTTTTCTTAGGATATTAGTTGAAATTTGTAAAAATAAGGAGTAATTTTATGCTCACCTTAGAAAGACAAGAAGAAATTTTGGACATTTTGAACAAGACAAATTCAGCGACAGTTGAAGAGCTTGCCTCTGCGCTTTTCGTAAGTGGCGCAACTATTAGGCGTGATTTAAGGCAAATGGAAAGGCAAGGATTAATTAAGCGTTCACATGGTGGCGCAATGCCTTTTAAATCAAGTGCAGAAGAATCTGCTTTTGCGCTTCGTGAACAAGAAAACACCATTGCAAAAAAAACAATTGCAAATCTCGCCGTTAAGTTGGTTAAGAATGGTGACTCTATTTTCTTGGACTCAAGCACAACAACTGGTTTTACTATTCCCCTATTAAACAACTTTCAATTTTTGTCAGTAACGACCATTGGACTTAGAAACGCACTATTGCTTTCACAAACCAATAACATTAAAATATATATAGCTGGTGGACAAGTTCAGAACCATTCCAACTCAATCATTGGCTCTGACACTATGGATTTTATTTCTAGAATACACGCAGATATATCTTTCGTGTCTTGTTCTGGGGTTGACCTGCAAAACGGCTACACAGACGCAAGCATTGAACAAGCTAAAATAAAACAGCAAATGCGCCGAAATTCAGGTAAGGTTGCACTTCTTTGCGACAGCACTAAATTTAATAAAATTTTCCTTTGCACAGACTTTAATTTTGATGACGTTGATTATTTGATAACCGAAAAAACCCCACCTATTGAATACGTGGAAAAAATTGCAAGTACAAAATGTAAAATCATAACCCCTCAAAACACAAATTTCTGATTTGACTTTTAATAAAAAATAAAGCCGTGGGATTATATATAAATAAAATATAATTAGGAGATATTATGGAATTTAAAATAATTGAAATTAACTTAGGTGGTCCATCATCTACTAGAACACTTGTTATAAACGAAATTAATTCTGAAAATGAATGCGTCAGATTGCCAGATTTCGTAAATATAGGTAACTATGCTAATACTATAAGACGTTTAGGTTATTTAGAAGTACAAACAAAAGACACTAGAAGTGATTATGAACGCTGGAAAGATGAGTATTATTACTCGTATTACCCAACCCCATCTATCATTGAAACTGAAGTGGTGGTTTCCCCAAACGTAAAAAAGATTTTCATTCCTTACTGCATTGAAAAGATAAGTAAATTGGCATTCAAGAACTTAAAAAACGTTACTTTTGAAATAGATGAGAAGAATTATAATTACAAAATAAGCGATGGAAAAATTGTTGACAAGCATTCAGGCGAAGTAATTTGGTCTCCAAATGACTAATAACTAAACATTATATAAATATTTAGAAGAAAAATAAGACACATTGTATTTAGCAAAAGCGAAAATATAGTGTGTCTTTCTTATTTAATTGAGACGTTGTTTTTATCAAAGGGAAATTTGCAAGCAAATTTCTCCTAATGCTTCTCCGTTCTACTACGAAGGACTTCGTCCGAATCCCTTATGACTGTCACACAAACAAAAAAAGATAGGCAAAAACCTATCTTTTTTTGTTGGCACGCCGTAAGGGTGATTCCCCTACTAGGGGAAATGTCCGTAGGACAAAAGGGTTGCCGTCTCACGCTAGTGAATCAGAACCCCGTAGGGGTTCGCTATCCCCACTTTTCGTGGGGATAGCAAAAAAGGACAAGATGTTTTTATCTTGTCCTTTTTTGTTGGCACGCCGTAAGGGATTCGAACCCCTGGCCTTCGGTTCCGTAGACCGACGCTATATCCAGCTTAGCTAACGGCGCATTTGTTTTGTAAAGGCTATCTCATATATCGACAGCCTTTACATTTTATAACAATTCTTTTTAAATGTCAAACTTTTTAAGCATTTATTTTAAGATTGCTTTAATTCTTCTTATTCCACTAGAAGAACTTTCTTCTTTCTTAATAATAAATTCACCTAAATCACCAGTGTTTTTAGCGTGTGGGCCACCACAAATTTGCTTGTCCACGCCTTCAATTGTATAGATTGAAACGATTTGGTCGTCACTTTCAGCATTGAACACGCCGTATGCACCTTGTTTAACTGCTTCGCTATAAGCAAGTTCTGTTTTTACTACGTCGATTTTTTTTGCTATAACGTCATTAACGAAATCTTGCAACTCTTTAATTTCTTCTTCAGTCATCTTATGGTCTAAATTGAAGTCAAAACGCAATCTTTCTTCAGTTATGTTAGAACCTTTTTGTTCAGTGCCTGTACCGAACATTTTGCGAAGTCCTGCAAGCATAATATGTGTTGCAGTATGATAATTCGTTGTCTTTTCAGTTTGTTCAGCAAGACCACCTTTAGCGCTTGTTGATTGCGCTTTAGAAAGTTCTTGGTGTGTCTTAAACGCTTGGTTAAAACCTTGTTCATCAACCGTCAAACCCCTTTCGTTAGCAAGTTCGATAGTGAGTTCTAATGGATAACCAAACGTATCATAAAGCCTAAAAGCTTGCTTGCCTGAAATTTGAGTTTCTGCTACGTAATTAGGGTCTTTTTGCTTCATAAAATCGTTCTTTCTTTGCATACCCATAACGCACTTATCAAACTCTTTCATACCAGCAGTTAAGGTCGCTTCAAACTTCTTTATTTCCTTATTAAACTCATCTAAAATATAATCTTCCTTTTCAACTAAAAGTGGATATGCTTCATCATAAACCTTTTCAATGAAAACCTTAGCAACGTCACACATAGCTGCAGATGGAATTCCAAGTTTTTTGGTATATCTAATAGCACGGCGAAGAAGTCTTCTCAAGATATATCCAGCGCCCGTATTTGATGGTGTAATACCTTTAACGTCGCCAATGAGCATAACGGCAGTTCTAGTATGGTCTGCAATGATACGCATAGCCTTTGTATCTTCTTCATTTTCGCCGTATTTCTTGCCAGATGCATTTTCCAAACTTGCAATAGCGCCTGCAAATAGGTCGGTTTTATAACCGTCGTCCAAGCCGTTAAGGAACAATAAAAGCCTGTCTAAACCAAAACCAGTGTCAACGTTTTTATTTTCAAGTTCGACGTATTTGCCACCTTCCAACTTTTTATATTGCATATAAACGTCGTTGCCAATTTCGACGTATCTTCCACAATCACAGTTAACGTCACAAGTATCGCAACAAGGGTTATCGTGGCGTGGGTAGAACCATTCGTTATCTGGTCCACAAGGTGTTCCAACAGTGCCTTCTAATTCCCACCAGTTATTAGATTTATCGAGATAAAAAATATTTTCTTCCTTTATACCAAGTGCTTTTAAATAACTTGCTGTTTCATCATCTCTTTTAACAGCATCGTTACCCTCAAAAACGGTTGAACAAATTTTATCCTTATCAAAGCCAAAAACTTCGGTTAAAAGTTCAAAAGACCAAGCAGTTTTCTCCTTTTTAAAGTAATCACCCAAACTCCAGTTTCCCATCATTTCAAAGAAAGTGAAGTGTGTTGCATCTCCAACTGAATCAATATCGACAGTTCTAACGCAACCTTGAACGTTGCATAGTCTTGTACCAGCTGGGTGCTTTTTACCAAGTAAATATGGCATAAGTGGTTGCATACCTGCAACGTTAAACATAACGCCTGTAGTTCCGTCACCAATAAGTGAAACTGCACCGATGTTGACGTGACCTTTGCTTTCATAAAATTTAATCCATTTTTCTCTTAATTCTTTAGAAGTAATCATAATTTAAGTCCTTTTTTTACTTTTTTTCAAGTGAATAACCGTCTTTGCTATCCTTAACAACGTACCCTAAGGCAGAAATTTCATCTCTCAACTTATCAGAAAGCGCCCAATCCTTATTTTGTCTTGCCAAAACCCTTTGTTCTGCAAGCTCAACAACTTGTGCTGGGATATCACTGTTTTGATTTTTCTCATATTCCTTAATAAACTCATCAGCATCACTTGTGAATAAGCCTATTAAAGCGTAAGTCTTAATAATTTGATTAACGTCTGCAATAGCCGTGCTATCTCCCTTGTTAATTTTTGATTTTACACTCTTGAATAAGCCGAAAAGATTGCTTATTGCAAGTGCCGTGTTAAAGTCATCGTCCATCGCCTTGTTAAACAAATCGTCGATTTCCTTGTTTTCACCAGCTAATTCGCCAAACTTATCCTTTGCGTTTTTAATGATTTTATAAAAATCGTAAAGATGACTTTGAGCATCTGGAAAAAGATTATCGGTAACGTTTATATCGCCACGATAATTGGTCTGCAAAAGTGCAAACTTAATTGTTTCATCATTATATTTATCAAGCAAATCTTTCAAAAACAAGCTATTTCCTAGTGACTTACTCATTTTTTGACCGTTAACTTTAATCAAGCCGTTGTGAATCCAATAAGATGCAAATTGTTTACCCGTTAACGCTTCAGTTTGAGCAATTTCGTTTTCGTGGTGTGGGAAAATCAAGTCCCTTCCACCACCATGGATATCGATTTGTTCGCCGAACGCCTTTTTGTTCATAGTAGAACATTCAATGTGCCAACCAGGTCTGCCTTCGCCCCAAGGTGAAGTCCAACTTGGCTCGCCTTCCTTTGCCGATTTCCAAAGTGCAAAATCCAAAGGGTTTTTCTTCATTTCATCGTTTTCTACTCTAACGCCGTTCATAGCGTCCTCAAGATTTCTATGTGACAACTTGCCGTATGATGGGAAACTTTCAACCGAGAAATAAACGTCGCCCTTATCGGTTGGATAAGCGTGGCCTTTATCGATAAGTTTTTGAACGAAAGCGATTATCTCATCAATACTTTGGGTTGCCTTAAGCCACAAATTTGGCTCGTCAACCTTTAATCTTGCCATTTGTTCATCAATATTTTTAATCATTTGTTCAGCGTAAACGTCAGCAGGAATACCCGTTTCGTTAGATTTTGCGATAATCTTATCGTCAACGTCGGTATAATTTCTTGCATAAGTAACGCTATAACCTTTCTTTTCCAAATATTTTCTAATAATATCGTATATGAGCGCTTGGTAAGCGTGCCCGATATGTGCTTCGCCAGAAACGGTGATGCCACAGGCATACATTTTAACCTTGCCTTCTTCAAGTGGTATAAAATCTTGTTTTCTTCCCGTCAAGGTATTATAAATTTTCATAATTATCTATCCTTTTTTTCTAAATCTTCTAATTTCTTTTCCAAAGTAAACAATTTTTCACGCAAATGACAGATTTCTTCGTGAAGTGGATCTCTCTTTTCTTGTTCTAAGTCTGTTACTTTTTCGCCATTCATTCTAACCACGATACCTGGAACGCCAACCACAGTTGCATAAGGTGGCACTTCTTTTAAGACAACTGCACCAGCACCGATTTTAGCATATTCACCAACTGTAAAGCCCCCCAAAACCTTTGCACCGGCACTTATCATTGCCCCTTTTTTAATGGTTGGATGACGCTTTCCCTTTTCCTTACCCGTTCCACCTAAAGTAACGCCTTGGTAAATTATAACGTCCTCTTCTATTTCAGCCGTTTCACCTATAACTACACCTGTTCCATGGTCGATAAACACACCTCCAGCAATCTTTGCTGCAGGGTGAATTTCTATTCCCGTGAGCCACTTTGCAAACTGGCTCGTCATACGAGCGAGTAACTTTAGTTTTATTTTATACAAAAAGTGAGCGTACCTGTGCCAAGATAAAGCCTTGACACCAGAATAGGTCAACCATATTTCAAACTTACTGCGTGCAGCAGGGTCGTTTTTCTTTGCCGCATTTATATCGGCGCGTAATCTTTTAAAAAACATAAATACCTACTTAACTATAAACAAAGTACGAAGTTTTGAATTAGTAAACTTTAACACCCAATTCCTCAATGCTTTGCTTAAGGTCCTTAGAGAAATTGCTGTCAACAACCATACAATCTATATCATGAAGTCTTGCAAAAGTATAAGGTGTTTTTTTGTTAACTTTAGAACTGTCTATGAGTAATAATACGTTATCTGCCTTTTCAATAACTTTTCTCTTAACCTCTGCTTCAGCTTGGTTACCACAAGTAAAGCCACCGATGTCTTTAATAAAACCGGTTGCCGTCATAACAGCCGTTTGGATATTTACTTTGTCTATAAATTCCAAGCACGTTTGTCCAACAGTAATAAAATTGTTTTTCTTTAAGTCTCCACCCAAAAGCGAAACGGTTGGCATATCCTTTCTCAAAATGGTTTCAGCAATAACCATAGCGTTTGTCAAAACGTAATAGTTTTCATCAGGTAAAGCCCTTGCAAAATAGGTAGTAGTTGAACCACCGTCAATAAATATACAACTTTTTTGTTGAACGAGTTTAACTGCCTTTTCAGCAATCTCCACCTTTTCCGTTGCATTAAAATTTATGCGCTTTGCAAAGTCAGCTTCCTTGGTCCTAATAACACTGTCCACTGAAATAGCACCACCTGGAATTTTAAAAACAGCGTTTGCTTCTTCAAGTCTGGTCAAGTCTCTTCTTAACGTCATACTTGAAACGTTTGGAAATGCACACTCTAATTCGTGCAAGGTCACTTTTCCATTTTTATCAATAAATTCTTTTAGATTAAAAAGTCTATCTTTCATCTTCTCTCCTTTATGTATAGTCTATTTTACACTAAACGCAAGATATTTGCAAGAATTAAAGATAAAAAATAACAAAATTTTTATAATTTTTCACAGTTATAACTTATTTTTTTATAATTTGTGTAAATGTTTAACAAAATCATTGATTTTATTTGAAAATAAATATATAATATGTAAATAAAGATACACTTAAGGTGTTTCTTGACATTTCTATATACGGAGATAATTATGTTAGATTTAAGAAGAATTCAAGAAGACAAAGAAAAGGTTGCCGAACTCTTGTCAAGAAAAGGCTTTATCGCTGACTTTGACACGGTTTTATCACTCGATAAAGAACGCAGAGTTATAATCAGCGAAGTTGAACAATATAAAGCGCAAAAAAATA
>JAZUSI010000067.1:0-41582 GCA_045606665.1 Christensenellaceae bacterium | reverse complement strand
CTATAACCAACTAAGCTACGCCGCCATATATGTGCATGCGCGTTTTTCCGCTAAATGCCTTAGTATAATACCAAAAAAACAAAACCTTGTCAATTATATTTAAGTGTTTTATAAAAAATTTTTTTAAATTTGAATGATTAGGTATTTTCAAACTTTTTTGATTTATTTTTACTCTTAATCTTTTTATTCCCTTATTTTTTCTTTTTACTGCCAAAAAGTTTTCCAAAGTTAGGCTTTGTTTCACTTATTATAATCGCAATAAACACTATTACGAAACCAATTATTAGCATTGCAGACAGTTTTTCTTCTCCAATAACTACACTAAAAACAACACCAAATACCGCTTCTAACGATAATATAATCGACGTTTGTGTTGGTTGAACGTATTTTTGGCCAATTAGTTGAAAGGTTTGTGCTATCAACGTGCAACCTAGCGCCAAATACAATATTTTAAGCATTTGTTCAGTTGAAAGACTAAAATTACTGTTTGAATTAGGAACTTCTATGATTAAGCATAAAATACTAAAAATAACACCAACGGTTAATAGCTCGCTAAAAATTAGGCCTATTGGGTCGTCTCCGCTATTTCTAAATTTATCTATAAAAACAATTTGAAGCGCAAAAAATAATGCACCGAAAAGAGTTAAAAAATCTCCCCATATTATACCACCCGCATTATCTTTACTATTTGACAATACAATTAAACCTATTCCCACAAGGCATATTATTGTAGAAATAAAATTATAAACGTCTGGTCTTTTTTTTGTTAGCGCCCAAACCAAAAATGGGCACATTATACAATAAGAAGAGGTAATAAAAGCATTTCTTGATGCGGTTGAAAGTTTTAGCCCATAAGTTTGCGTGATATAAGCAAGCGCTAAAATTAAGCCTAAAATCATTCCGTGAATGAAAATTTTTTTATTTAATTTAATAATTTTTTTGATAAAAATAAGACCTAACAAAAAGCTAGAAATTAAAAATCTAACCGCAATAACAAAGTGCATAGGTACGGCATCTATAGTTTGTTTAAGAAGTATAAAAGAAGTGCCCCATAGAAGCGTGGCAGACAGTAGAAGTAATTTTCCTATAAAATCCAACTTTTTTGCGTTTAACATAAAAACCCCATAAAAATCTAAAATATTATACCATAATCTATAAAGCTCTGCAAACCTAAGAGATAAAATATTAACAAAAAACCTAATTTTAGTCTAAATAATTTAAGAATTTTTTATTTTTAGTTGACTTAGAACATTTAAAAGAGTAAAATCTATATACTATGAAAAAGAAAAATACGCCTATAATCAATAGAATTGAGGTAGATGAAAAAAGTGGGGAACCAACGATAGTTGAGCTTTCACAAAAAGAAATACTTCTTTTAGAGGAGGCTAAAGACAAAGCCCGCAACGCAACAAAAGAAGAAAAGAAAACAACAACTGGCAAGCAATTAAAAATTTCTGACGAAGTCCTAGACGCAGATAGGGCCTTTGAAAAACGAAAAAAGCGTCTTAAAACTATTGTAACCATTTTATTTTTTGCTTTTTGCTTTGGCGTTGTCATCTTTACCGCTGTAAGCGACTTCAAAAACCCAATAGACTGGACTAAACTAGCAAGTATTCTCTCTCAAAACTGGGTATATATAATTTGCACTATATTAACGGTTTCAGTATTTTTACTAAGCAAAGGTTTACAAAGGTCGTGTTTTTGCAAAAGCATAACAAAAAAATGGCATTTAAAAACGAGTTTAAGTGCAGGTATAATTTGTCAACTTTACAACAACTTAACGCCTCTTGCGGTTGGTGGTCAACCTTTCGAAGTACACCACTTTGCAACACACGGGCTTAATGGTGGAGAAGCTTCTTCCGTTCCAATTATGTCTTATATTATAAATATGTTTTCGGCAACTATGATTAGTTTGATTGCCGTAATACTTTTTAAGACCGGATTGATTAACGGAAAAATAGCCGAAATAGGTGCTGCACTAAATGCCGTATTTATTATGTCTATAATAGGACTTATTGCAAACTTATGTATGCCAATTCTTGTAGTTTTATTTGCGGTATCGCCTAAACTTTGTTCTAAACTAATATATTTTGTTATATTTATTGGAAAAAAATTAAAACTTGTAAAAAACCCAGAACTACTTAAATATAAACTTCTTCGCTCGGTTATAATAAATGCAAAATGCATTAAGAGTTTATTCAAAAAACCATTGGTGCTAATGAGCACGACTCTTCTTAGTGTTTTAGAAATGCTTGCAAAGGTTTCAATTGCATATTTTGTATTATTAACTTTTGGCTATCAATCGGAAGGAATTCATACGTGGCTTCAAATAGTAGTTGTTGGTCTTATTATGCAGAACGCGGTTGCAATTATTCCTACACCGGGAAATGCCGGCGCTATTGATTTATCATTTTACGGAGTTTTCTCAGTGCTACTTATAGACGGTGCAAAATTCCCTGCCATGATGCTTTGGAGATGTTTTGACTATTATTTAATAATTGTATTTGGCTTAATATTTGTTAGGATATTAAAAAGTAGAGATAGAAAATTAGAATTAAAAAATAAGATTCAAGAATTTAAATAAAAAATATAATTAAAACAGGCAAATTCCTTGCCTGTTTTTTTGTAAAAATAAATGCAGCTGCATATGCGGCTGCTTTTATTTTTTAACTATTTATTAGTTTTTGTCTGCAATTTTTTTGAAAGAGCTTGCATAAATTATGTAGCAAACACTAGCAACAATTGAAATTGCAAGTGCAACGTAGTAGCTACTAGCAATTACTGCAGTTGCAATAAATGGAAGAATAAAGCTCAAACCAAATAATACGCAAATCTTAATTAAAGAAGACGTGTCAATTTTTGTTGCAATCATAAATAATACAACTGCAGCGATTTCGCATAGGCTACCTAGAACTGTGATTGCAGTGCCGCCTACAAACAATGATAGTAAAGTAAATAATGCAGCGCCACACATTGTAGCAAATGAAATGATTAGTAAAATGTTATTTTTCATTTCTGTTCCAAGATAAATAGCAGCAAGTATAAAACCTGCAAGTGTAAGCGCAATTATAACATAATTAACATAAACAAGAATTGTTAAAATGGTTACTGCTGAATCAGCTAGTAATAGTGTAAATACAACTGATAATACTGAAACAGCAAGAGCTGCTATTGCGCCAATTACGATTAGTAAATAGCCGATAGATAAGAACTTCTTTGTTTGAGTGTTAGACATAATAGTCCTCCTTAAATATTTTTATGTGCTTATTATACACCTAAAATTTTAAAAAGTAAATATTTTTTTAAAGTTTTTAACAAACAATCATTATATTAAATTGAAACAACCAAATGCTTTTTGGTAAAAGGATGAATAAACGCTAAACTTTTTGCGGTTAAAAAGTAATTTTTTCCCTCCACTTCTGTTCCATATACCTTGTCTGCATAAAGTGGATAACCAACAAAAGACAAATGAACCCTAATTTGATGCGTTCTTCCGGTATGCGGTTTAACTTCTAATAAACTAAGATTTTCCTCTAATTTATTAACAAAAAAGCATTCTGTTTTTGCGAATTTTCCGTCTTCAACGCAAACTCTTTTTTGGCTATTTTCCTCTTCTCTTTTTATAGGCTTTTCTATTATGAAATGCTTTTCTTTTGGCTCTCCGATAACAATAGCAAGGTAGGTCTTTTTTATTTCCCCATTTTTTATCATTTCGCCAAAGATGCTAGCAGATAACTTATCTTTTGCAATTAAAACTATTCCGGAAGTATCTTTGTCTAGCCTATTTATCGCCCTAAACGTAAAATCTTCGGGCAAAAAGTTCCCACAAACTAGTTGGTCTAATGCAATGCTAGAATTGTAACGACTAGAATGAGTTGGCATTCCACTAGGCTTATTTACCGCCATAATATAATCGTCTTGATAAACGATTTGCAAATCGCCCTTAATAGCATTTATATATTTATTTTTAATATCTTTTTTAAGAATAATTTTTACTTGGTCACCGGTGTTTAGTTTAGCATTAACGTCGTTTAGTGGCTTTTGATTGACAAAAATTCCACCCTCTTTTACGTCTTTAATAATTTCTGCAGAAACACGGGCAAATTTTAAAAAATCTATTGTTTTTATGTTATTTTGATTTTTAGGAACGTAAAAAGTATATTCTCTCATATCCAAAATTATAACAAATTTTCTAATCTAAATCAATATTTAAAATTAAAAGCCAGTTTTTTACTGGCTTTTAATTAATTTTAGTTTATCTTGTCTATAACTTTTTGAACAGCCTCTTTATATTGTTCTTCTGTTAAAACTCCTTCTTTTAATAAGGATTTTAATTCTAATATTTTTTCTTCCGTGGTTTGAGCCTTAACTACGTCTTGATTTTCTGTTTGAAGTGTTGTTGATGCAATGCTATCTATTTGCTCTTCTTCTGGTGGAAATTTACTGCTTTCTAAAACATGTTTAACGTCTTTTTGTGCCATTGCAAAAGATTCTAAAACTATTATCGCAACAAACAATAAAAACACTAAAATATTTGCTGAGTTTTGTGAGATGCCTGCTATTAAAAAAAATGCTATAATGGAAGAAAAAACTATAAAGCTAACCCTTATCGACGTTTTAGATTTGTAAGCTCCGTTTTCTAAAACAGGCGCCTTAATTAGCAAACTTGCAAAAATTATTTCTAAAATCATAAGCACAATGCCTATAACAATTCCAGCAATAAAAGTGCTCTCTAGTTCGCCTAAATACCTAGACATGTTTGCAAGAGAAATCAAAACAATGATTATATCTATTGCGCAGTAACAAAGTGCGCAAATAGAAGCGCCGAGCTCTAATCCTCTTTTTAATAAATTATACTTCATATTTTTTTCTCCTAAGTAAGTTTCTTTTCGTTTTAATTATAACAAATAGAGGAAATTAATGTCAAGAAAAAGTCCTTTACAGCTTTTTGTTTTTTTGATATAATTTTTATAAGGAACAAACCTATGAATAACGAAATTAGAAAAATAATTAAAGACAAAAGAGCCAATCTTTCCAAAGAAGCGGTTGCTAAACTTAGCGACGAAATATTTAAAAATCTTAACCTTTTGGAAGAAATAAAAACATATAATAATTTTTTTGTTTACAATAGTTTTAAGGGCGAAGTAGACACTAAAAAAATTATATCTTTATTAAAAGAAAACGGGAAAGTGGTAGCTTTTCCAATAACCGTTGATAATACTATGGTGGCTGGAGTGCCTACCTCTACGGAAAACGTTTTAGATAATTTTGGCATAAGTATTCCAAAACAATATCTTGTTTTAGACGATATAGACGTGGCTATTGTTCCGCTTATCGCAACCGATAAAAACAAAAACAGACTGGGATTTGGAAAAGGATTTTACGACAAATTTCTATCAAAACATACTTGCATTAAAATTGGTATTTGCTACGAGTTTCAAATAGTAGAAAACCTGCAAGTAAACGACTGGGACGTCCCTCTAGATATTATAGTTACAGAAAAAAGAATTATCAGATAGGATTTACCTATAAGGTTTTTATTTTAACAATCGCTTCCGTTTTGTTTGTCAAAACAAGTTCGCCTTTTTGATTATATGCCTTTATAGTAACTTCTGCTATTCCGTTTTTCTCATTACGCTTTTTAAGTTTTGTTATCGTTGCTTTTCCTGTCAAAACGTCATTAGCAAATACAGGTTTTAACCATTCTATTTTAGTAGATTTTCCCGCTATTAATTCATTGCCAAAAAAATCTACCTCTAAATATTTTGCCCAAACACTCATAAAAGACATTACACCAGGGGCAATCAACTTGCCAAAAGGTGTGCTTTTAGCATATTCTTCATTCGTGTGCAAAGGAATGTTGTCATAAGCCAAAGCAAAATCAATCATTTTTTCTTTTTCAATAAATGTCGGTGGAATATCAACCGACATTTTTAATTTTAATTCATTAAAATACATATAACCTTCTTATTATTTAATTGCTTGTGACGAATACGTTTTCTTTTGTCCGTGCCCACCAAATATACTCCACGTTCCAACACCTAACCTTTGTAAAAAAGCAGAACGTTCTTTTGAGCAAAGTTTTGCATCTGTATCAACCGACGTCATTAATATTGGTGCGTATTGATTATATTCGGCTTGTTTTTTAGTTAAATCATTAAGATTGATAAACACGTCGCCTGTAAAAGCAACTTTATGTCCAAAATCTATAAGTAAAATTTCACCAGATAAATGTCCGCCTTTGCCCTCGTAAACTTCAAAGTTAAGTTCTCCTACACTATAAAAACCTATCTGTTCTATCGGTGCAGTTAAGCTTGATTTGTTCCACAACTGACATAGCCTACCTTTATCAACCGTTTCATAATCCGTTATGGTTTTACAAATATTTACGTAAGGAAGATGTAAATAGTTTCTCTCTCTAAAACCCGCCTTGTTATCTGCTTCCGCACATAAACTTTCAAAACTTCTTTGACTAACTATAACGTCATCAAACTCGTTAAGTAGCCCACAATGGTCAACATCTGCATGCGTAACGATTAACCTTTCCTTTTTAGATTTAAAATCAGGAATAATGCTTTTAATCAAGTTAAGCATTTCTTTTTTATAGCAAGCATATCCCGAATCCACGAAAACTCTTTCGCCATCACTTTCTATAATTGCGGTGTTGCTACCACAATCGGGCTCTATAAGGGTAATTTTAGTCCTTTCAGTTAAGTTGTGTACTGTCACTCTAGGATTAAAGTTTTCTCCTTTACTCTCTGCTAGTAGTTTAGCAAACTTGCTTATACTATCAAACGTTTTATAAGGAGAAAGACCTTGCTCGTCAAGTGTTTGCATTGCTAGGTTTACGTTTACTAATAAACTTTCTTTTTTCTCCTTAGAAAGCCCCATTGTTTTAACTAGTCCATCAACGTACGTATTATAAAATATGCTGTTATCGTAAACTTTTTCAGTATTATTATAATCAATTATTTTTACTTGACAGAGTTTTTCAGCCTCTGCCAAAAACTCTGTTAGTTCGCTTGTTTCGTTAACGTACAAGCCCATCTTAAAATATTGATAAGCGCTTCCGTTTTCTTGAGAACTTATATAGGAAATATTAAAATTAAACTTACTTATTAATTCTAAAACATTCGTTACGCTTCCAGGTTTATCTTCCAAACGAAACTCTATCAATACAATTTTTGTATTTGTATCTCCGTTTGAAAGATAGCCTATCTCTTTTAATTTTTTATTTGCCTTTTCAAATTGCGAACTTTCACCGTCCACTTCAATAAATAGAGTATGCGTATCAACAGCTTTGTTGTAGCTTACCCTAGTAATATTAATGCCAAGTTCAGAAAAACAATTGCTAGCCTTTAGAAAAGCACCAATGTGATTAGGCATTTTGGTTACGTATGTTTTTTTCATAGCCCTTAAAGTTTATTTCTTTGGATTTTTCCACTTATTGTTTTTGGAAGTTCATCACGAAAAACTACTACTCTAGGATATTTATAAGGGGCGGTGTGGTCTTTAACGTATTTTTGAATCTCTTTCTTTAACTCTTCGCTAGGCGTTGTTCCTTTAGTTAAAACGATACTTGCCTTAACTACTTGCCCTCTAACTTCGTCTGGAACGGCAGATACGCCACATTCTAAAACGTAAGGAAGTTCCATTATAACGCTTTCGATTTCAAAAGGTCCAATACGATATCCACTAGACTTGATTACGTCGTCTACTCTACCTACATACCAGAAATATCCGTCTTCATCTCGCCAAGCGGTGTCGCCTGTATGATATAGTCCGTCGTGCCAAGCTTCGTTTGTCTTCTCCGTATCTAGATAATATTCTCTAAATAGTCCGCAAGGAATTTCTTTATCTGTATGTATTACTATTTCACCAACCTCGCCTGCAGGCACGCTTTTTCCGTCGCTATCTACAACGTCAACGTCGTACTGAGGATTTGCTTTTCCCATAGCACCGATTTTAGGCGTTGTACCATATAAGTTTGCAATAGCAAGAGTGGTTTCCGTTTGGCCAAAGCCTTCCATAATTTCTAGGCCAGTTGCCTGTTTGAACTTATTAAATACTTCTGGGTTTAGCGCTTCGCCGGCGGTTGTCATATGATGAATTGAAGATAGGTCGTATTTAGAAAGGTCACCACGAATTAACATTCTAAGCATTGTAGGTGGCGCACAGAACGTTGTAATATTATACTTGGCAAACATTGGAAGAAGGTCGTTTTCATCAAATTTATCAAAATCGTAAACAAATACTGCACCCTCGCAAAGCCATTGCCCATATAGTTTTCCCCAAAGTGATTTTCCCCAGCCCGTATCAGAAATAGTTAGGTGAAGTCCATCTCTTTCGCAACAATGCCAATACTTAGCCGTTACGTAATGTCCTAATGCATAAGTGTGTTTATGTGAAGCCATTTTAGGGTTGCCCGTTGTTCCAGAAGTAAAGAACATAAGAGCAGGCTCTTCTCCCTCAGAACAATCTTTTTGGCGTTCATATTTTCCAGAAAATAAAACGTACTCTTTATCAAAATCGTGCCAACCTTCTTTTGCTCCGCCAACCATAATAAGTTTTTCCACTTGTGAACATTTTTTTGCAGCGCTTTCTGCAAAAGTATGCGTGTCTCCGTCTGCGGTACAAACTATAGCCTTTACACCCGCAGAATTATATCTATATTCGAAATCGTGCTCTTTTAGTTGGTTTGTTGCAGGAATTGCAACTGCGCCAATCTTGTGAAGAGCCACCATGCAAAACCAAAACTGATAATGCCTTTTCAAAACAAGCATAACCTTGTCGCCTTTTTTTATGCCAAGCGAAGTAAAGTAGTTTGCAACCTGATTTGATGCACGCTTTATATCCTTAAAGGTAAATCTGCGTTCAAATTTGTGTTTATCTAGGTGAAGCATTGCAAGTTTTTCTGGATATTTATCTGCAATTCCGTCAACGATATCAAAGCCAAAGTTAAAGGTGTCGGTGTTTTTAAATTTAATTGAATTTAATTTTCCTTCTGCATCTTCTTTGGTTTCAATAAACTTCTCGCAAACAAGTTTTTCGCTTGTTTTTGCATTTATGACACTTTTTCTAACGACCGTTTCTGCAGAATTGTCGCCAGACATAACCACGGCAACGAAAGTGCAACTCTTTCCATCAACGGCAATCATACCGTGTGGCAATGATGAATTGTAGTAAATGCTATCCCCTTCTTCTAATACCTCTACGTGGTCGCCTACTTGAACTTTAAGTTTGCCACTTAAAACAAGGTCAAACTCTTGACCAGAGTGGGTTGTTAGATGAATAGGCTTGTTTTGCACAGATTGTGAATATTCGTAGGTAACAAAGTAAGGCTCTGCAAGTTTATCCTTAAATTTAGGCGCAAGATTTGAAATGTTAATTCCGTCTTCTTTGGCGGTTTCTTGCCCTTGCCCTTTTCTAGTTACAGTGTAGGTGGAGAGTTTTGCAGAACTTCCTTGCAAAAGGTCTGTCATTTCTACGCCAAAAGCAAGTGCGCATTTATGTATAAATGAAAAAGGAATGTCTTCTTTTCCGCTTTCGTATGCAAGATATTGTTTTTCAGATACGTTAGTTTTTTTGGTCATTGTATTAACCGAAAAACCCATAATTTCACGCAATTCCTTAATTCTCGTTGCAACTTCCGACAATTGATTTAGAGTGTTGTTTGTGTTCATGGCTAATAACCTCCTTGAAAATTTACTTAAAATTTTTTTGAAAAATAAAAACCCGCCCCAAAGATTTCTTTGAGACGGGTATAATCACTATACTCGCGGTACCACTCAAATTACGGAACGTTTTCCGTCACTTACCGAACTCTATCAAGTCCTTTGCCTTAACGCAGCAATACGGAAGGAGTCTACTTGGCAAAGCCTTTCGGTCCCTCGACTCGGAGGTGATAAGTCATTGGAATGCTATACTATTGCCTTGCACCTAACGGCAACTCTCTGAAAGCTTTTACAATCCGACCGTCCTCTTCATAGTCGTTTTTGTGATATTCAAATTTGACTTCATTTTACTACCATAAATTTTGATTGTCAAGAATATTTTACAAATTTTTTTAATTTTTTTCTCTAAATTTCCTAAATTCAAAATTTTATGACGTTTGCTTTGCGTTTTAACCTATCCTTTTAGATAAAACGTTTTTCTCGTAAAGTAGAATTTCATTTTCTAATTCAAACTCTGTTGGAACGTTTTCACGTTTGCAATATTCTTCCCAAACGTCGCCAAAAGGCAAGGTTTTTACTGCTTCTTGCGCCATTATAAGTTGAGTTAACTTACCATCATCTTGTAATTTTTTAAGTTCTTCGTTTGGCGTTAACATTGCATTAAGTAATGCTTTTTGCCAGCTTCTAAAGCCTATAACCCAAGATGCTATTCTGTTTATACTTGCATCAAAATAGTCAAGCGCCATATAAACTCTATTTAACGCATCACATCTTACTATTTCTTTTGCCATTTCTTTTGTTTCGTCATCAAAAAGCACCGTGTGGTCGCTATCCCAACGAACAGGCCTTGTTATATGAAGAGCAATTTCATCAAAAAATGCAAGTAGTGCTGGTATTTTATCAGATACAACTTCCGTTGGATGATAGTGTCCATTATCCATAAGTGGCAAACACCCCTCGTGCGTTGCCGCAAATGAAAGAGCAAACTCACCCGAACCTACGGTATAAGATTCTACACCAATACCAAACACCTTTGATTCTACGCAAGGCTTAACTAGGTTTTTATCAAAAGGCTCTTTTAAGATTTCCTCTATGCTTTCTTTATAGCGAATCCTTGGTCCTATTCTATCGGCCGGAATATCTTTATAGCCATCACCAGTCCAAATATTCATAACGCAAGGATAACCCGTTTCTTTTGCAAAATATTCGGAAATTCTAATACACGCCTTTCCGTGTTCTATCCAAAAATCTCTTGTTTGTTTGTCTGGACTAGAAAGCGTTAAACCATTTTTAACATTTGCATGTGAAAAAAACGTTGGGTTAAAATCTAAACCAATATTATATTTTTTTGCAAGTTCTACCCATTTTTTGAAATGCCTTGGCTCTAACTTGTCTCTGTCTACAAAACCGTCTTCTTCAAAAATAGCATAGCAAGCATGAACGTTTATCTTTTTTTTGCCAGGACAAAGGCTCATTACCTTTTCCATATCGGCAATAAGTTCTTCTGGATTTCTTGCCTTACCCATATAATTACCTGTGGCTTGAATTCCACCTGTCAATGGTCCGTCTTGGTCAAAGCCCTTAACGTCGTCCCCTTGCCAACAATGAAGAGACACTGCGATAGTTTGAAGCTTGCTTAAAACTCTTTCTGTGTCGATTCCATGTTTTGCATAAATTTCTTTTGCGTTAATATATCTGCTCATAGTCGTTCCTTCTTTTAATTTATATTTGCACTTAGATGATAGTTTAATTAATGATTATTCTAAATGAAAAACTTCATTTATTTTTCTTGATTTTGGGCTATTGTCCTCATTGGTTTCCATAATGTCCGCCATGTAATCCCACCATTTTTGTGTTGTTTCATCACCTTTTCTGGCTTCCCAAATCGCCTCGTCTTCTATTTCGATATACTCGAACAATAGGTCGGTTTCAGGGTCGTGGAAGATAGTGTAGTTTTTCCCTCCGTCACGGCGGATAGCCTCAATAAGTTCCGGCCAAAGCATTGCGTGTCTTCTTTTATATTCTTCTGCTTTTCCGTGAAATAATTTCATTATTGCACCTTTGCGTACCATATAATTCCTCTTTTATAAAAATTTTTTATAATTTACTTAACTTCTGGAAGAACGATATCTATCTTTGTATATTCTATAACAAAGTTGTAATTAATTATAGCGTCTTCTCCATTATTCACTTCTAGATAACAATCCGTTAAGCCATAAGAAGCAAGTTTTCCATTTTCAACCTTAAACCATGCGTCCAATATAATTTCACCTTCGCCCATGTTTTTTTCATCACACTCGTATCTATCTAGAGCTTCATTGTACGTCCAGTCCGCAAAATCAAAGACAAAGTTAAGATTATTAGAAAGTCTCATGCCTATATAAGTATTTTCTGCTATAGGCTCCATGTGGCTAGTTTCACTTTGTGGGTCGTAGCCTATTTGAACGTATACATCTCCTTCTTTTACGATATAAACTTCGTATGTAACCACTTGACCATCATATTCTTTTTGTAAAACTTTGTTTTCATTATAAATAGTATCGTATACGCCTGACATATCTCCTGTCATAGTGCCGTGAGCAACACAGTCTAGGTCACTAATACTCATAAGAGCATTGTAGTTGTCTGCAGTTAATACAAACTTTTGGTTATAAGCACCCTAGTTGCCTTCACCTAGTGGAAGTGTTACTTTTTCGCCGTATGTAAAATCAATTTTAGTTGTAATAGTTGCTCCGTCAGCATGGTGAACTACAGTCGTTTGAATTTTAACAACTTTTTTGTCGTTAAAATACATCTTAAAAGTGCCACTCATTCCTTCGCCCGTTTGTGTATAAACGTAGCAGTTTTCGTTTGTATCATAAGTAAATAATTCAAATGCTAGATCATTATAAGCCCTCGTCGCTATTAATGGAAAACCATTATAATAATTATACTGCTCTTCGTTAGAAGATTGCTTATTCCACTGTCCGTTTACTTGAGCATATATAAAATATTCTGCATTGGCTTTGTTAAGATAAATGTGACTTACTTCTGCCGCTTGAACGTTTTTCATTTCAATTTTATTGTCGTCTCTTACAAAGGTAGTTGTTATTTCCTCGCTTCCGTCTATAACTTGCATAACTAATTTAAGGTCTCCATTAAACTCTAAAGCCGAGGCATATTCTTGTGCAGTAACTTCGGTTGAACCACCAGAATTTGAACATGCAACAAAAGCCATGCAACCTAGTGCAATACATAAAGCACAAAACAAGGTTAAAAATTTTTTCATAACTTTCTCCTTGAAAAGTTTTATAATATTATTATACAATTGTTTGTAAAACTCTGTCAAGATTCTTTTGATATTAAATAAAAGCAGACATAAAATTCTGCCTGCTTTTTGTTTAGTTTTTTATAATAGCTATAAAATTCAAATTTTTTTCTGTGTTATTTTTTCAATGCCCACTTTAATGCAATTCGTATATATTTGTCCCAAAAATCCCAATCATGAACGCCCTTGTCTTCAATATAAGTATAATCAAGGTCTGTACTAAAAAAGGCTTTAGAAAGTCGTACGTTTTCTTCATACAAAAAGTCGCCCTTTCCTACACACATAAATATTCTTGGTGCCGTCTCTTTTTTGGCTTTTTTTAACAAATAAAACAAGTCTTCTTCATCTGAAATAGTTTCACCAAAAATATTATCCTTTAATTCAGGTGTTATATTATCCATATGATTAATAATGTCCGAAACACTTGAAAGCCCCATTGCCGCACAAAAACGGTCTGGATTTTTTAAAGCAATTTTTAATGCGCCATAACCGCCCATAGAATTACCCGCAATAAAAGTATCTTCTTTTCTATCAGAAAGAGGCAAAAACTCACGAGCAATATCTAACACTTCTTGGCTAATATACGTGTAAAATTTGTCACCGTGCTTCATATCCGTATAAAAACTTCTGTCTCCACTAGGAAGAATTACTGCAATGCCGTGTTCGGTTGCATATCTTTCTATATTGGTGCGTCTTGCCCAAATGCTAAAATCATCACTTAGGCCATGAAGCAGAACTAAAGTTTTAAATTTACCACTACTCTTGCCATTTACAACGCCTATTTGTCCGTTTGTTGAATGTTGAGGAATCATAACGGCAATTTCCGTGTTTCTGCCAAGCACTTCAGACATAAACTTTATGTTAATAAATGCCATAAAACTATTTTTCTCCTTTTTGTTGAAACTAAATAAATTATAGCATAGAACATAAAAAATGCAACTTGCTTTTTCGCAAATTCCTTTTCTATCCTATAATAATTATTTAGTTGTTGTTTTGTTGTGGTGGTTCTTGGTTTTTAATCTTACGAATTTCGTTAGCAAAGCAACGTGCCCCTATACCGAAAACAATCGTCAAAATTATTTCAAGAGCTATTTCGCGCCTTGCTTCATAGCATATGTATTCAATATGTCCGCCTTGAATTTCAAAAGAAAGAACAAACGCATTCTTTAACGAACCTTGTTTAATAATTCCGTCTGCGCTTGTTGTTGAGCCATATAAGTAGCCGTTGTCAACATATCCTATATAATATCGAATATTCTCACCGTTTTCGTTTCTAAACTCCGCAATTCCACCATTATGCAAAATAAATTCATAGGGGTAATCTATTGCCGCTTTATTTTCGTATGACTTATCGTAAAAAAACGGTGTCGTCGCTGTTTTTACAAGAAAAAACAAAGACAATGCCACCCCAAAAGCAAAAACACCAAAGAAAAAACGATACAATTTATAGCGCGTCATTAAAATTTTCTCCTAAACATTAGATATATCGGCGGCAATGTTTCGCCGTCGTGAACTTTCTTTTCGATATATAAACAAAGTCGATTATTGTCGTCTACAATATCATATCCTTCGCCTATTGTCAAGCCCGTAGGTGTCTCTGCAGTGTCTCACTTGGTTGCACGGGTGGTGAACCAGCCGAACCGTAAAACTAAAAGCGTTAGAAATTTTCTAACGCTTTTTTATTACTTTAAATCTTTATACGTATCAACTACACCCATTTCTACTACAACATTATTGTAAACCTTTTGTGGAATTTTGTTACATAACATCTTTAGTAAACCAGAAAATTTCGTTTTGAATTCATTAAACGTTTGTTTATCTAACAATAACTTGAAAACTATAATCGTTGCGAGTAAATCATTCGTTCCTACTTTATATCTTCCTGTTTTGTCGTCTTTCTCTATTTTTAATATTTTATATATGTTTTCTATCCTCTTTTGAGGAATGTTATTTGTCGCTTTATATCTATATAAAACATCGTTATGGGCACACACATTTCTTACAAGTGTTACATGTTTTAAGTATTGACCTAGATCAACATAATTTAGACCAAAATGTTTTGCAATTTCTATCTGATCGCAGACTTGTAATTTTGAAAATATTTTACTTATACTACCTAATGTTAATATGTTTGCTATTACCCAAAATGGAAAATTGTTATACTTTTGTTGATTCCAAATTATCGCTGGATGCTTGTTTGCTATTTGCTTTTTTATTTCTCCTTTAATAAATTTTTTCATCTTTACAAAAGTATATTCATCAGGATCTCCGCCCTTATCTGGCAAAAAATTTTCAGCTCTTAAATACTTATTAATCTTCGTTCCATATTTACTTGAAATGACATCTGACATCAAAGACTTTATTTTTATTTCAATTTTTGTTGTTGCTTCAAACGTAATTGTTTCTAACGCTAAATCAAACTTATGTAGATCACACAAATTCTCTATTGTAACGCCCTCAAAATATTTTCTATTTCCTGTGCCCAAAACATCTTCTACACAAGGAATTTTATATGCGTTGATAAGCTTGTAATATCCCACATCTTGTAAGATTTTCTTTGCATTTTTTTCATTATTTATAATTAAATTTTTGCTTTTTAATAAATCAATTTGTTCATCTAATGATAAATACTTCTTTTGTGTTTTCATATAAAGAAAAAACCCCGGGCCCGAAGGTCACCGGAGTATGATCCACAAATTAACAACAACCTTATGTTGTAATTATATTCTAAAGGTTTTTCATTAATTTGTCAAGCAATTTTCAAAAATTTATTTACATTATTGAAACATTACTTACTACTATTATATTAAATTGATGTAGAAAATATTCCGATGCCATTCAAATTTTACTATATATCGTAGTCTTTGTCAATAATATTTCCTACTCAATCATATAATAACATTACAATTTTAATAATGCAATACTATATGACAATTATTTATTACTTTACTCCAAAAATTCTTGCACGGGTGGTAAACCAGCAGAGCTGTAAAGATAAAAGCGTTAGAATTTTTCTAACGCTTTTACACACATATCTAATTCTTAAATAAATTATCTATACGGTGCATTTCTTTTTCGTGTTTCTGCAGCCTTTTGTGCTGCATGCTTGCGAATTTCTTGTAATCTAATTTTATGAACAAACAACCCATCAAAAACACCGATTAAAAAAACAACAATCAAAAACCATACTTTTAAAAACTCTAGTAATAGGTTAAGTAAAAACATAAAACTTACAAAAACAATGTTAAATGCCCTTAAAAATTTCACACTTTTCTTATTTGTGATAGTAGATTCTGTTGTTTGATTTTTATTCCACAATTTTTTATAGTCTATTTGAATAAAACGTAACCCATATCCTAATCCAATTAAACCCAGCACCAGACTAAAAATTCCTAAAAAGATTTCACTGTAAATAAAAGACGCTATTGAACACCCAATTAGCCCTATACATAAAATCAGCACAACCACGTCTAATGCAATAATTATTTTTTTCTTTATTGAATTTTCCTTAAACAAACCCTTTTCCATACATTTTTATTTTAACATAAAATTTAAAAATTTACAACTTTTATAGCAAATAATAAAGTCAAAAACATAGTTATAAATCATAAATTGTTTTTTCAACATCCGTTATTTTTAATTTTTCACTTTCCTTGCTTAATAATTTAGAAAACTTTTCTTGATCTTCCCTTAAAATAGATAGCATTTCGTCAATTTTATCTTTTCCCCATAAGCTTTTTAAATATTTTTTCACCTGCTTCTCTTCTTCAACATTCTTAAATAAATTTCTTTTTTGCTCATTAATGTCAATTAGTCCCATTTTTGAAATAGCACCAGCACGTTGTCTTCTTTGATTAACATTTATACTATCAATTATCATGTTGTCAATATAATTAAGAATTTCAACAAGCTTAGAAATGCTTTCCAGTTTTGACTTTCTAACTTCTTCCTTTTTTGTTAACCATATATCCATAATAATAGTTGGTATTGCAAAAATAAAAGAAACCATTATTCCCACCCAATCAATAATTCCATTAAAATATAAAATTGCGCACACAATAATCCAAACTAGTCCTATAACAATATATAACTTTAATCTTGTTTTAAAATTATCCAAAATATTACCTCTATATATTTTTAGCAAAATATACCATTGCCTTTTTCATTATATCACTTTTTATTGTCTAAAACAACAAAATAAAAAAGCGAAAACTTTTCACGGTTTTTGCTTTTTAAAATGATTAGATATTTACTAATAAAAAACACCATTGAACCTGATGAGGTTCAACAGTGTCTCACTTGGTTGCGGGAGTGGGATTTGAACCTCACGACCTTCGGGTTATGAGGCTCGAAAATCAATATACAAAACCTACATTTTGTTAAGTTCTTCCCCAAATTTTCCCCTAAAAAAATAAAAAATTGTTCTTATATTTATCTATGTTAGCCCCCTTCTTGACGACTCAACTATTAAGTGCTTAAATAAAAGAAAAAAGGAGGTCAGCATACTATGTCACTATTTGAAAAACTACACATAATTTTAACAATAATTGAAATTACAGTTTCAATCATTGCCATATTTCGCTAACCACCTTTTCTAAAGATAGTATAGCACATAAAAGTTGTTTCGTCAAGCCATAAAATACCACAACCACCCCAAGCCAAAATAGGCTAAACAAGAAAAAATAAACTGAGCTCGAACACACATTTTTTAACAAAAAGAAAAACAACTTGCACAAGCATTGTAATTTTTTAAAACCAACATACTTTTTGAAAAAGTATCAAAACCAATAAATTTTTTAAAAAGGAAAAAAGAAAAAAAGTAAAAAAAATGGATTTTTTAACGCTAAAACACAGCGTTTTGCAGGGCGCATCTGCATCCCTGCAAAAACATCTGCGTTTTTTAACGCTAAAATCTCATTTTTTTAACACTTTTTTTAATTTTTTTTCTTCTTAAATCTTTTTTTAATCTCTACTTTTACTTTTTCTTCAATTTCTTTTTTTTCATACTTTATTTCAAACTTAGATTTAGTCCTTTTTAAAAAAGAATCTTCTGGCTTAAGCCTAAGATAATCCCAACTTTCAGCCTGAATAAAATCTAAAAATTCACAAGGAGAAAGCTCTCTAAAAGCTCTATCATCATAGATACAATTTAATTTTGCAGGAAAATAAATTGCATAATTACGACTATTACCTATTAACTTTTTTCCATCATCAACTTGATTATAAAAAGTATTAGACCCGGAACGATTAGCTCTTCTTGAAACAATATATTTACGAAATCCTATGTTATCCCACAATTTTTTATAAAAGTTATAACGTTTCATTAAGAAAAAACAGGGATGGGGTTTTTTACGATTAAGTTCAGCTATAAGACAATAATAAAAAGATTTTAAAGCAGTAAGTAAAAACGGCTTACAACAAGGCATTTGCTTATTCATTATTTCAGTATATAGCGAACACCTACAAGCATCTAAAAAAATATTATCATCTTGACTTGCAAGATAAATAACATAACAGCCAAAATGCCCCTCCAAAGCAAAAAAATTAGAAAGGTCCCAATCTTTATTATCGTTTTGTTGCATACTTTTACCAGCATCTATAAGCCGCGAAGCTTCATCTGCAAAAGCAACAGCGTGTAAAGGCAACTTCTTTCGACCTGTTAAATGGTCATAAGTTAGTTTATTAGAATAACGATTACCTACTTTAACTGGCACAATTGTAAATAACAAAGGAATACAAGGAGACTTAACACAATATTCATAACTAGACTTTATTTCTAACCAATCTTTTTCTTGTTCTAAAGTTAATTTAATACCATGTTTAATTTTACCTAAATAATCAGCATATTTAACTTTTAACAATGTCCAATTTTTTTTTGCAATTAAAACACATTCATAATTTGAAGATGAACTTTTTCCCTGACGTGGAACACCAATTTTAGTAATTACACGTGGAACACTGTCAAAATTTTTTTGTTTAGCTAAACAACTAAACCATATAAACCAATACTTTATACCTGAAATTGTACATGGAATTAAAAAAAGAAAAGATATAAGCCAAGAAAAACTAAAAAAAGTAGAATCCAACCAAGCAGAAAAAGATGAAAAGTTCATACGATAAAAAAGAAAAAAAGTAGCAAGAAAACTAAAGAAGGAATAAAAAACCATTCCTTCCCAAGTATTACATATATGGTCTAATAATGGATAAGTCCTTAATTCCCCCTTGTTTGGATTTCTTTTAAGTCTACGAAATTCTTTTTTCTCTTCTTTTGTTAATGGTTTAAATGTATCTGTATTTTCTACCACGTTAAACCTCCGAGACTTATTATCGTGTCAAACACCCAGTCCACGAAAAAAACACCTAGAACAATTAAACCGACAACCAACAACAGCATTATAATCTTAGCTATAATTCCACCTGGCATTAATGCCCCAATGATTTTTATAATAAGAAAAATCAAAAATATAGTGCCAACGATACCTAGAATTAGAACGCCCCAAGCACCTAAAACCCCAAGAAGATTGTCCCACCAATTATCGTTATCTGGAAACTCTGTAACACCATTTATGACGTCCACTGGATCTTGTACGACTGGAATTACCGTATATTTGTCTTTTGTTTGAAACGTTAGGTGTATAATTTTAGTATCCAAAAATACCGTTTGTTGTGATAGTGCGCCAAGGTCTCCTTTGGTTGCATTTGGTATTACAGCCGACGTCGTACTAAAACCTTCGTACCAATAGTCCGTAACAGCAAATCTAAATAACACCGTTCTTTCGTTGTTCTCTTTTGCTGTTTTGTAAAAGTCCTTAAACGTTACGACGTCATCACTGTTAATCAATAAATTACTTGAAGTTATTTCACTTTCCTTTATATCGCAAACTATAGGCGCAACGTCGTTTACTTCTATGCCGACGTTCCTACCAGTAAACAAACCATAATCACACCAACGTTGTAAAAGCGAGTGCGCATCATCATAAGACTTTAAATCCCAATGTTCGCCTGCATCAAATTCAACGCAGTTATATCCCCTGGTTCTTCCTTCATCTACCGTATCTAAAAACAAGTCAGCGCTTATTTGTCCGTTTTTAACCGGTAAATAGCCCTTTTTTGCATATGGATAATCTTCAATATATGCCTTAACTGTTCTCCCCGAAACTTTGCTTTCGTGGAACAGCCATTGAATTTCAGTTATTGCTTCTTCAACAACACCTTGATTGTTATCATACCCATTAGGTGCGCCTAAATTTACAGCATCATGTGGTAAATTGTATCCCATATCATATCTGTTAAAATAACCATTTGATGTATAAACATAGTCATCGTTTAGATATATCTCATAGTCATTACCACTATCCCAGGCCTTATATTCCCCACCTTTACCGGTTAAATCAACACCAACATATTTTTGTAGTGTTGGATAAAGTGAATTGTCACTTGAGTTCGGATTTATCATAAACATAGGTGTGGTTTTATATTCATACCATTCTAGTTTGATTTTTTGCAAGTTCCCATATTTTGTAAAATACTGTTCAGGAACGGAAAAATACAAGCTGTTTATGTCGTATTGATGGTATGCGCCGGCTGCAGAACTGTTTGTCCTATAATTCGTGGCATTTACCTCAAGGGCAACTGTTTCCATGCTGGTAAAGCCTTTATTAACTAGCGTACTTGCACTATTTTGGTTTGCGCCATAACCTTTTGCATAACCACTAAAACGATACGTTCCACCTATTAAGATTTCTTGCGCTGTGCCATCTTTCTTTCCTAAAACAAGCCCAGATATATCATAACGTCTCTCTAGACTATTTACGCGTTCTTGGATGGTTAATCCATCGGTGCATACGTGGTCAATTACTCTAAATTTATAAAATAGCCCCTCATATCCTTGTTTCTTTGACTTATTACAAAAAACAATATTAAACGTTTCATAATCAACTGGAGAACTATTATCAGTGATGACATAATCATAATCCAACTGCATTGGGTTTGTCTTATACCTAGTTGCAATTTGTATTCTATTAGAATATGAGTTGACATCCCAGTCTATTTTCTTTGGATTATACAAATATATGTAAAGCGCAAAATCTTCGGGTCTAAACGGACTATAAGCCCACTCAACAAAGTTTATCACTCTTTCGTTCTCTGTGACACTATATGGGTAATTATTGACATTAAACGTACCACTACTTTCCAAATCATCTAAGACATTTGTTTGGTCAAACGGATAAACTTTACCCTCTGCATGTGCTGTAAAATATGTTAACGACAAACTGCTAATTAAAAGCAGTAACGCCATTACCAATATTAAAATATTATTCTTTGATTTTCTTTCGTTTAACATATAATACCACTCCAAATGCCGTTAGACCAAATCCTACAGTTAACAACGATGAATCAGATCCAATTATACCACCACTACTACCACCACCTATAGAGCAACCTGACAATTGACAGCCTTTTGGCAAACCATTGTCTTTATCAAGTTCGCTTTCTAATCGTTCATTTTCTTCTGTCAAATCTTCAACCTCTTTTTCAAGACGTGCAACTTGCATTTTATAATCATGAAGCAATTTAGCTATAGCCTCTTCGTTACCACTTACACCCTCCAAAAAGGCTTGATACTCTGCATCCAATTCTTCATATTGATCTTCAAGCAATGCGTATTCTTGTTGCAAAGTTATTAATTTTTTTTCTTTTTCAGTTAACGTTGCATTAACTTCAGAAAGTTGCGCCGTTAGATCTTTAATATTTACATTCTTCTCTGCAATTTGAGCCTCAAGCTTGATTTTAGTTGCATTAACTTCAGAAAGTTGTACCGTTAATTCTTCAATGTTTGCATTCTTCTCTGCAATTTGAGCCTCAAACTTGATTTTAGTTGCATTATGTGCACTAATTTCTGCAAGTTTTTCTTCTATAATTTGACTTTTTTCAATTCTTAAAGTTTCATTTTCACTAAGCACATATAAATAATTATCGTTTAATCGTTGATATCTTACTAATTGCTCATTATATGCCATTTCTAAGTCCGACAAACTTTCTTCTAAATTTAAAATTTCTTGTTGTTGTGTTTGATTAGTTGTATTAAGGTTTGATATTTGCGCTCTTAATTCAATTATTTGAGTTTGCAAATCTTTTATTTCTATTAAAACATCATCATTTGGTATTACATTTTTCACAACTTGAACGTGACAATTCGTTGCATCAGTTAAACTGTGCGACATGTAAAAACAAAAATCACCACTTGCATTTTTCATTAAAAAAGTTATTATTTCATATGTACCTCCAGCCTTTATATATATATAATTTTCATCTTCATACATATCAAAAGAAGAAACTATTTCTTGTATAAGCTCCCTGTCTGAACCACCTGTTCCGTCAAGTGAATATCCTAAACCTCCATTATTCCAGGTAAACTTAAAAGCAGAACTATTTTTTAAATATTCCCCAGCAGTATATGAAACCTTAAAATAAACATTGCTTCCTGCAGAATAATGTAAAAGAAACATGCTATTATCTATATTTTTAGGAATTCTAAATAAAAAGTTACCACCAACATATTGCTCTGGATTAAGCACATCAACATCAATAAAAGAATCTTGGCTTAAATCAACTTGTGTATTTAAAGCATTTTCATAAGCATTGACTTTCATTGTTATAATAGCTTTTTGTTGATCATTTAACTCTGGCCCTACTCCAAGAGTAAAATCACTATCTACCATATTTTTATATAAGTCAACCAACATAAAAGATTGACTATAAAAAGTAAATGGCCCACCGATTATTCCTTCATCTACTATTCCCTTAAGTTGTATAATGTCAAAATCTTGCGCAGAAAAAGTATAATAATTTTGACCTCTCACTTTTTCAAGTTGTGTTTCTACTCCATTTATAATTGTGCATAATTCAAAATCTACTGTATTAAAAAAAGATTGCAAAGATTCGTTTCTACAAGATATTTTTACACTGTGACTTGATAAATTTATATAGTTTTGAGTAGATCCGTTATTAAATAATTCGACTTCACCAAAAATTATATCACCATCTTGTAAAACATAATCATCATAGATTATATCCTGACCTTTAACGTACTCAAAATACGAGGAATTACTTACTCCACCAAATTTCACACCTAAATCACTATACAAATCAAATTCATTAGTAGGTATCGTTAGCATAAAATAAGTTGCAACTGAACCATATGCAGCACCAGAGTAATATTTAATATATTTCAATTTTTCTTCATTCAAATTCTTTTTTGTAACTTGATCATCCTTAATTAAAAAGCAATAATTATCACGCAAAACGTAAATTGTGCCAAAAATATCTATATAAGGTATTGTCTTATTTTGATATTTAGATATAACATCACTTTCCGTTACAATAGGAAAACTTTGCTGACGCAAAAAGAAATTATCTGATATAGTCTCATCAAAATAAAAACGATTTTCTTGGGTTATTTCATAATCTAAATAAGTTGTACCTTCTTTTTCACACAACGGATTATATTCTTGCCTTGCTGGATTAAATCCTAATGGCATTTCTTCTATGTAATACATAGAACCCTGCTCTCTATCATTTTGAACTAAATAAGAATCTATTGATGAACCTGCAAGCTCATCTCCAAAATCAAACATAACATAAATTTGATTTTTTGCTGAGTCATAATATAAAACTTCAATATCTATATAATTTAACTCACGATCATTACTATACTTAACTTCGCCATTTTGAAACCAAATATAACAACCTCCAGTATAAATGTATATATACTTGTTTTTAACAAGATCTAATTCAGATAATTCTGGATAATTAGAAGATAAATCCGGACAATCTATTCTAAAAACATACCTATAATCCAAACCATTATGCATATTAAATCTTTCATCAATAGTTAAATTTTCCATTATTTCTTCATCAAATAATTTGTATTCTTGATTTACATAATCTATATGATTTTCTGTTGCTTTAACTATTTTTGCATCAAAATACAACGCCGTTGCACATGCAAATAAAAGAACTATAAAACCTAAAATTATTCTATTTCTTAATTTAAATGTCATTTTTTATAACCTCGCTTTATGATTATTTCAAATTCGACTTTCTAAACGTAATACTAGTTATCAAACCATTTGTGACTTTCGCATTTAATCTTAAAGAATCGTTAAATATAAAAACACAATTGCTTAAAATTATCTATAAACAAATCTATACGTTTGATATTTTGTAGTTAAATAGTAATATTCTCCGTCAGTCCAAATGCCAGTCTCTGAAGAAAAGCCTGCAGAAAACGAATCAATTCCCTTCCACGTTTTTTCTTTCCAAGCTTTAGTGTTTTTGCTTAATATTTGTTGTGAAGTATAGGAACTATAATAAACATTTTCACCATCACTCCAAACAACGTCACCTTGAAAATATGGCATTTCACTAAAATGTGAAACTTCCCAAGTTGACGTATCTTTGTTTAATACATACTGGTGAGAAGACTCTGAATAATAAATATTCTCGCCGTCACTCCAAACATAGCGTGCATGAATATCACTAAAGCCACCCCACGTCTTTTCTTCCCACGTATCAGTATCTCTATTTAATACGTACTGAGTTTCGCCTTTTTTAGAATAATAAATATTCTCGCCATCACTCCAAATAAATGATCCTCCAAGGGAATCTAAACCATTCCAGGTTTTTCGTTGCCACGTGGATGTTTCTTTGTTTAACAGATACGTTCCAACAGTGGAACCAGAATAATAAACGTTTTCTCCATCAGTCCAAACACCAGAACCCCAAAAACTTTCTAAACCATTCCACGTCATTTCATCCCAAGAATTTGTTGTTTTGTTAAAAATAAAATGTGTCTTATCGTATGAATAATATGAGTTTACCCCATCAGACCAGATATAATATCCAGAATATACATTTTTGTTTTCATCAATTAACTCAAGCGTATTATACTTTTCCTCTAAGGCAATGTTTTCTAATAAAGTCCTATAACTAGTTAAAGTTAAATCCGAATATACTTCGCATCTCTTATTTTCATTGTTATAGGCGCTAACGGAAACAGGTTTTGTTCCTACTTCTACAATTTCAAACATAAATTCTGCACGATTAAATTGTGCAACGTAATACGTTGAAGAGGTTCCATCAAGAAAAACAACCTCTGCTTGAAACACTGAAACTGGATCTACTATCGCATCATAACCGTTATATGATAACGTAACATTCTTTGGGTAAAAATCAAATATCATTAACCCACTTAATGTGGTTTCATATTTGTTTTCACCCTCTGGAACAAGCGTTATTTCTGCAACGATTTCCCTTTCATATATTTGAGGCAATGCTTCAACCTCTAAATCTTCTTGTGGCGCAAATAAACCCTCGAATACTGCGCAACCGGTCAAACCAAAACAAATCAAAACCGTTAATAAGATTGCTATAATTTTTTTCATAAAAATTCTCCTTTTTTTAAACCAAAACTACCCAAAGGTTTTTCCTTTGGGTTAAATTTTTTAATTAGTTCCTGGTAATACTTTAAAATATATTGCCTTTGGTGTTAATTCATATCTTGCATTATTTGCATCATAGCCATAGAACGTTATAACATAATCGCCAGCATTTAAATTGTCGGTTAGAATCGCTTGTCCACCTGCATCGATATAGTATTGTCCTGCACCAGAATGATATTTTTTGTGCGACGTAGAATCGCCTATCTTACAATTTGATAAATTAACTTCACTATTATTATTGATGCTATATTTAATTTGCTCAAATTTTATATCACTAAACGCATAAATACTGTACACGATTAAATCACGCCCTTTCGTGTACTCGTTGCCATCTTCCAAGTATTCGATATGCACTGAAGTTCTATACTTGCCATAGTCTTTAACGTCTTTCTTAAAAAACAAGTAATACACGCCAAAGCCTAGTGCAACAACTAATACTATTGAAATGATAATAAATATAATTTTCTTCATTTTTTCCTATCTCCTATTTTAATAAAATTTTTATACAAAAAAAATGGTTGAGAAAATAACGACTAAAAAACGCCTAACATCCCAACCATTTATTTAATTAAAATAATACAACAACCTATATAATAACTATAAATAATCAAAAAGGTAATTGATCATCATCTAAAACTTCTTTTAGAACAATTTCACCTTGAACAATTTTCTCCGGAAGAATTTCCCCAAAAAGATTACAAATTAAATTACTAACGTTAACAGGTTTTGGTTTATTCTTATAATATTCAAAAGTATTATTAGGAATAATTCTGCAATCGCCAGAAGGACAACCATCAGCATCAATTGAATTATATAATTTAATTATATCTTTTTGAACTATTACATAATTAGATATACGACGATACAATTGCAACAAAGTTGACGAAGTTAAATTCTCTTTCTTATACCAACTAGATAAAGGCTTTTTTGAAGTAATGATTAACATTACACCAACAAAACATTTATTTACAAAACGAGATTTTACAGGAGAGTTTGTATGATTATCCAAAAACTTAAGTAAATCTGTAAAAGACAAACTATCATCACGCATATCATCTAAAATATAAACGTCTTCACCTTTATAATTTTCAAAAACGTCATTACTAGAACCAGAAACACCATAATCTAAAGCCCTAAAAGGATTTTGATTATCTTTTGGTTTTTTTCGCCAAAATTCTTTTGGTACAATATCAAAATAATTTAACTTTTCAACAAACTGCCTAGCAAAAGTTGTTTTACCAGTTCCACTTTCACCAGAAATAAACATAACTTGAATAAACCTATCAATAAATGTTGCACGGTATTTAAGTTCTGTTGCAAGGGCCTTGTCTAAAATTTCTTGCATTTTAATTCGTTCCCTTACATCTTTAATTAAATGAATTTTTTCAATTTGCTCTTTATACGAGAACAATTCAAAATTACCGACAAAGCGCTCTTGCTCTGTAACAACTTCTGGAGACCAATTCGAACTATGCTTTACTTCGCTCCAATCATACTGATACTTGCCCTCTGCAATAGCCTCAGCTGTTCCATGCACGAAATATAACAAACAATTTGCAGCAGTCGTTTCAATTCGTTTTACACTATGTTCGTTGACACCAAACATTTCAGAAAAATATTTATGATCTAAACTCTGATTACCAAAATGACAATAAATGTGATAATGGTTTGGCTTTTTACTTCCTGCTTTATGCTCTGGATTTTCTAATTCTTCTTTATATGTATAAATATCCTTATCATGCAGAACTACAGCCCATTTTTTAATCGTTTTATACCGAGTTAACACATCGAATATCTTTATATCGTTATTCAAAACATATTCTTCAGTGACCGAAAACCAAAAATGTTTACATTTCATTTTTTTACCTACCTAAAATAAAAAAACTTTTTTTTTACCCGCTTTTACCCACTTTTACCCGTGCGCCCCTTGACAAGATCTGGGGCGCACGCATTATTATATAATAATAATGGTTATAAAAACCCCTACGATTTTTACCCGGTTTTACCCGTTTTATCCGTTGTGTACGTATCATTCCTCAAAATAAGGTGATTCTGCAACTAATTCTAAGTCTTTAAGTTGCTCTGGTCCTCCAAAATACAATGGTTCAGACTTAACAACTTTAACAACATCACCAAACTTAAACTTTTTCTTGTTTATTGTATCAAAAACATCTTTATCAACAAAAACAGTTAAATCTTGAAAATAAACCGATGAATACTGCGATTCTTTCTTTTGAAAAAGCTTAACTTGAAAATACTCTTTACCTGTAGACTTAGATTTGCCTGTAAAAGTTTCATTAAAAATAAACATAAAATACTCCTTCGTGCAAGAACATTGCACTATACAAAAAATTTATTTATATAAAGCCAGCAGTGAACGGTAGAATTACCGAAACTCTACCGTTTAGGTAGCACTGCTGACAATATATCGTTGGGACGGAGTGATAATTTAATTTAGCCATCACTCACGGCATAAAAGGTGGATTTTTGCTTGAATGGAAATACTACAATACTTCAATAAGCCACATATAATTAAAACTAATTTTTTTTATTTATAAACGCCCCACCTAAGCATTTACATCAATTAAAGGAGAAAGGGTGGAAATTTCTCAATGTGTGATTTCATATATTATTCAGAGGTACTATTCAACGCTCCACCCAAGCGTTTAAGTGAAAAAAGTAAAAAAGCATTTTCACACTTTACTTGAAAAATGCCCTTTGTATCAAAAAAGATATTTTTTAATCTTTTTTAAGCAAAATTTAGTTTATAGAGCCAATTTTTAAGAAAAAGTCACAATATTTGTGATTTTTGCGATATAGTTTCGAACAACATTAAGTTTTTAATCACATTCTTTACTTGCGCTATTTTTACTGTACATTTTAGAAACCATAAGCGCACCGTCAATTTGCAACTGCTCGATGCAGTTCTTAATCTTTCTATAAGGACACTTTTCACAGTCCCTTTCTTTGCTTGCGTGACAAGTCAATGCAAGCTCGATTTCTTCTTGAGTAAAACCATTTATAAGGTCGCTAGACTCTTCCTGGATAACCTCGAATATAACGGACTTAACGTTCCCCACGTTGAACTGCGCCAATTTCTTAACCTTGCCAAATAAATTGTTTAACGAACTCTGCACTTTGCAAATTTCTTCTTCTCTACCTTCGATTATAATTTTCGCCATTATTCTTCTCCTCTATTAGCATTTAACACCTCAAACTAAAGAAGACTTTTAGCTCCTCACACTAAAAGTCTTCTTGTTTTTTATATTCTACCCCGAAAGGCAAAAAACAAATTGTAATGAGTGAGGAGCAACACAAAATCTTTGTGTTTTTCACATAATATCACAAAACTTTTGTATTGTCAATAAAAAAACACAAAAATTTTGTATCATTAAACAAAAAAGTTCTTTTATAGGAGTTTTTATGGCTTTAAACGATACTTTAATTGAGTTAAGAAAAGAAAAGGGCATTAAGCAAAGGGATTTGGCTAAAGAACTTGGCTTTTCAAATAATATGGTTTGTGAGTGGGAAAAAGGAAGGTCTAACCCAAATATTGAAACACTTATTAAACTTGCTGATTACTTTGCTGTCAGCATTGACTATCTCGTTGGAAGAGCCGATGAACTAAACAACGTCAACGTTATAACCAACGGCGCAGCACTCTCCAAAGATGAAAAGACGTTGCTTGATTGTTTTGACAAACTCGGACCTTTCGAGCGTGATGCAATACTCATCCAGATTAAAGCACTTGCAAGAAAAAGCGAAAGCCAAACAATAAAAAAATAACTCAATTTTCTTTTTACAAGAAATTTGAGTTAAAACGGTATTGAGATTTTTGGCGTTTTTCAGTATAGAATTATCCTATTAAATTTATAGGAGATTCTACTTATGGAAAACAAAAGAATTGATGACTTTATTGAAATGCTGGCTGATTTAAGTGCCTTTCTTTCTTCAATAAAGTTTATGAACGCCGAACTCGAACAAAAAGCGAAAATTAGTGAAACCGTTGAGAATTATCTTGACGGTTTTTCTATTCTACGTGCGCCGATGCGCAACGTTAATGATACTGCACAACTGAATATGGGAAAACAGGAAGAACTTGGCATTACTGAAATTTTTACAGAAAAGGAGATTAAAACAATGCCAAAATTAAAAGACCTTTCGTATCGATACAAAGAGAACGCTCGAACACACGAATTTAGATACCGTCGCAACGGTATAAGTAAATCTTTCTCCAGCACGGACTTAAAAGAAGCTAAACGAAAAGCGCTTGAGTTCTGCAGGCAACTCAACCTACAGGAAAAAGGTGCTTTGGATAAGAACGTTATGTTTAACGACTTCGCAATCGAATATATGCAGAACGTTAAAAGGAAGAACGTTAGCGAAAAAACTTTCCTTAACGATTACAACCGTTTTTCAAACTACGTCTTGCCGGCGTTTAAGCGCCTAAAAATTAAAGACGTGCGTGCACCATTTATCCAAAAATTTCTAAACGATGTCTTGGATGCAGGACACCAACGAACTGCAGAAGCGCTTTTTTATATTCTCAAGACTATTCTTGATTATGCCGTTAATACTGACGTTATCTTAAAGAATCCTATTTGCGCCGTGCAAATTCCAATGCACGTGCGAGAAATCGGAAAAGCGCTAACGCTCGAGCTTGAAAAAAAATTTGTCGGCGCTATTGCCGGGCATAAATACGAGCTGACGTTCGCCGTTCTATTATTTACCGGCTGTCGCCCTTGCGAGCTTGACAGCCTATCGTTTGAAAAAGACGGCTTTTTAACGTTTAGAAATCGCAAGCAAAAGAAAAATGCTGTTGTATATAAAGATATACCGATAACGCCTATGCTTGAGCCTTACGCAGAACGTCTTAAAAAAGAACTTCCACTAAAGCAAACTACCGAACTGGGAAAAATCTTTGCAAAACTCGTTCCTGGATACAGACTTTACGACTTGCGACACACCTTTGCAACACGTTGCCAAACTTGTGGCGTGGCTCAAGAAATCGTTGCACGTTGGCTAGGACACAAAACAAGTCGAATTACCGATAACGTTTACACGCACTTTCCCCCGGAATTTATGCTAAAACAAGCCAAAAAAGTAGTATATTAAAGGCGTTTTATTCCCCAAACGTTCCCCAAAAAGATTAAAATTCGGGGAACGTAGTGGGCAACGATGCCTTATTTTACCCCCTTTTAGCGATTTAAAAACAAAAAAACAGCCTTTTTTAGACTGTTTTTGTGTTTTGGTTGCGGGAGTGGGATTTGAACCTCACGACCTTCCGGTTATGAGCCCGACGAGCTACCAAGCTGCTCCATCCCGCGATTTGATGCTTATTTATAATATACTATAAATTCGGTTTTGTCAACCATTTATTAACAAAAATTCTTTTTTACTTGAATTTTTCTTATATTGTTGTTATAATGTACCTATGCAAGTTAATTTAGCCAATTTTATTGACAGTAATCAAACGCTTGGCGTTGCCCTATCTGGTGGCAGTGATTCTATGGCACTATTACATTATATGCTTTCGGAATCAAAAAAATACCACTTTAACGTAATTGCTATAAACGTTGAGCATGGGATTCGTGGCGAAGCCTCAAAAAGTGACACAAATTTTGTAATCGATTACTGCAAAACTAACGGAATAAAACTTTTGACCTATTCGGTTGATTGCCCTACCTTTGCAAAGGAAAATAAACTTTCTCTTGAACAAGCGGGGCGAATTTTGCGTTATCAATGTTTTAACCAAGCAATCGAAGAAAAAAAGTGTGACAAGGTTGCAACTGCACACCATTTAAAAGACAATTTTGAGTCGGTTCTATTTAACCTATTCCGTGGCACAGGAATCAAGGGACTTATTGGCATTGAACAAAATTTTAATGACAAAATTATCCGTCCGTTTTTAAGTGTTTCAAAACAAGAAATTGAAAAATATATAAAAGAAAACAATATTCCTTACGTTAACGACCAAACAAATTTTAGCGATGAATACACTAGAAACGCAATAAGGTTAAATCTTTTGCCAGAGATAGAAAATCTTTTTCCAGAAGCTCAAAAAAGTGTTTATAGGCTTTCTCAAATTGCAAAAACCGAAAATGATTTTATCCATATCGAAACCTTAAAAGCGCTCACATTTTTTGATAATAAAGTGCAAATAAAATTACCTATTCACACAGCCCTTTTATCAAGGGCAACCGTGCTTGCGTTAAAGCATTTAGGCGTTGAAAAAGACTGGGAAAAGGCGCATATAGATGCTATCAATGAACTTTCAACTTTAGAAAACTCAAGCAAAGTCAGTCTGCCAAACAGCATAACGGCAGTTAAAGAATACGACAAAATAACTTTTTACAAAGGCTTAAAAAACACGGCGATTTCAATTCCTTTTTCCTTAGGTGCTTTTGAATTTAACAAAACAACAATTACCATAGCAAAAGTTGATAACTTAGTTGACCTTAAAAGTGGGCTGTTTTGCGACAGAGATAAAATTCCACAAAGTGCAGTTATAAGAACACGGCTAGATGGAGACAAGTTTACCAAATTTGGTGGCGGTACAAAGGCCTTAAACGACTATTTAACCGACAAAAAAGTTCCGTTAATGCAAAGAGACAGCTTGCCACTTGTTGCCGTTAAAAACGAAGTTTTGGCCATTTTTGGAATGGCGATTAGCGATAAAATTAAGGTTGATAAAACCACTAAAACAATTATACAATTAAACGATAAAGCAAACTAATAGGTATAGCTTACTTATTACTTAAAGACAACGCTGAACGTGCAAAAATGATTATTGAAGAACACCAACCTATCTTTAAGAGCAAACAAGAATATTTTGAATATCTATCTTCATTTGAATATGAAGGTAATAGAATTACCTATAATGAAGACGGAAGCGCATCAGTCAAATTATAATAACTAAATATAAAAAAACAACCCACAGTCAAAATTGACTGTGGGTTAATTTTTTATTATTTACTCTTATTTAGTTGCCCATTCGAGTAAACCTGTGCTTTGGTTGTAATTCCAACAACCCGTATTCATAAAGGTTTGTCTTACAGATGAGTTAGTCTTCATTTCAGACATAAACTTATCCATAGTATCGTATTTTTCAACACCCGACAATGCTTGAACAAGGTTAACATCATTAGTTCCTGCAAGCTTGTTTATAGCAACCATAACGTGATAGAACTTCTCATATGCTGTTGCATCGCTTTCATACGAGAATGCAGTATCGTATTCTCTGCTATCAAACTCTGCCATTTCCTTTTCAGTTACCATAAGCTTAACGCCGTTAGTAAAGTTATATGAAGCTATCGCTAAAGGTGAAGAACCAATACAATGTACGTTTTCATAAGTTGAACCAGTACTTGTATTCAAGAATTGCATGTAGTTAGTTGTGCAATCTTCATAACCTTCAAGTATAAAGCTTTCAAGAACACTGTTCTTTACGTGGATAGTTCCTTTAGAGAACATGTTAGCCCAATGTTCATAATAAGAATTACTTCCGTCAGTACCCATACTACCATTATCTGTTCTTTGTTGTCTCAATGAAACGTATATGTTTTCAAAATAAGCATTGGTAGAATTATCTGCGAAAAGATTCTTATCTGCATGTTGCCAATAGCTACAAGCATTTACAAATGCAACGTTTTTAATCGTACCTCCGTTGATGTAACCGAACATACCACCTTGCCACGTTGTAAAGTTTTCTATTGTATAACCACGTCCGTCAAACGTACCTTGGAAGCCGACGTCCTTGTTGCGATTATAGTCTGCTGGATTCTGAAGTTCTGCGTGACCGGCCCTTATCGTGTTTGGCATACTTTGACCAGGACTATCGTAAGAAAGACCACCAAAGTCAACGTTATTAGCCAATACGTAGTAACCTGTAATCTTTAAGGTTGGGAATTTCCTATTCCCGCCTCCTGCGTAAACGACTTCCATAGGCATTTCAAAGATATACGTACTGTGCTTTTCATAGATATTATACCACACGGTAGTTGGAGGTGCATCACGGTCTTCAGACAAGTCATTCATACTTCTAATAGCTCTCGTTACGTACATATACTCTAAGGTATATTCTTTACCACCACTGATAACCCTTAACGTATTTCCTTGTGAACCTAAGGTCTTGCCTGTTAAACCTATAACTCTACCATCTACGAAAGAAAGAAGGGTTGAACCATCATAAATTGCATCTGCACGAGTCAAAATTTCCATAGACACGTCAGGAAGTCCAACAACAAGCCCCTTATCGCTATCAGTGATACCTTCTTCGATGTACACTTCGTAATAAACGTCATCAACAACGTTCAATTGTGTATCGACACCAGTTGCTTGATATCCTTTATCTTTCCATTCGAGTATGCCCGTTTGTTCGTTATAAGTCCACAATCCTGTATCGACAAACGCTTGTCTTACAGTCGCGTTAGCCTTCATTACTTTACCAAAGCTATCTATAGTATCATACTTATCAACACCAGAGATTGCCTCAGCAAGTTCAATCCATTCCGTACCTATTGCTAATGAAACGTTGTGGAATTTCTCCCAAGCTACGCTGTTGCCATTAATAGAAACAACGTCGCCATATGCAAAGCCATCAAAATCTAACATTTCCGTTTGTGTAACAGCAAGTTTTGCAATTACGTTACCCGTTTGATTATCTATACTAATGACAGCCAAAGGAGATGAACCAACGCAATGTACGTTTTCGTAAGTAGAACCTTCTGCTAAGCTTAAGAATTGTACGTAGTTTTTATTGCTAGATGAACCAGAAGCAAGAACGAAACTTTCAAGAATACTATCTTTTACGTGAACCGTACCATTAGAGAATAAGTTACTCCAAGCATCTTCTCCATTGTCATCTTTTTGTTCTTTCAAGCTTACGTAAATATTTTCAAAATTAGCATCTACAGAGTAGTCTGCAAATATATTCTTTGCAGTACCTTGCCAGCTGTTAGCCATATCAATAAAGCCGACGTTCTTAATCGTTCCTCCATTAATATAACCGAACATTCCACCCTTCCAAGTAGTCATATCTTCTAACGAATGTCCACGTCCGTCGAACGTTCCAGTAAAGCCGACGTCTGTTTGCGTCGTTTGAGCATATCCTGCATGACCAGAATAAATCTTCTTTTCTTCTAATTGACCAACGTCTGTAAATATGCTACTACCAACGTAAACGTTCTTTGCTAATACGTAGTATCCGTTGATTTGGAAACTTGGAACTCTTAAATCTGTTTCAGTTTCATCTAAGCTACCTATATCTAAGCCAAAGATATAATTACCACTTAATTGTGTAACGTTATCTGATGATATAACTGGTGAAACATCACGAGTAAACGATAAGTCGTTTACGCTTCTAATAGCTCTAGTAACGTACATGTATTCTAACGTGTATTCTTTACCATTATTAATAATTCTCAATACGTTTTCTTCCGAACCAAGAGTTTTGCCCGTTAGACCGACTATTCTTCCATCAACAAAAGTGAGGAGTGTTGAACCGTCGTAAATTTCTTCAGCACCGAGCAATATTTCCATTGCATCATCATGAAGTCCTACAATAAGTCCTTTATCATTACTATTAAGTTGCTCGTTAACTATTGAGTTAGTACTAATGATACCTTCTTCAATATACACTTCGTGGTAAATACCGTTAACAATATTAATTTGATCGCTAACACCAAGTCCATCAAAGTTACCATATTCTTGACCACAAACAATACATACAGCTAATTCTGTAGAAGTTGCTGTTCCACCATTGTGGTATTCTCTATTAATCTTGTCGCCACATGCACATTCATACCAGTGTTCTGTTGAGTTGAATTTTAACGTAGTATGTTCGTGTCCGTTTGCGCCAAATTCTACGCCACAATCTTTACATATAGTTTTTATCAAGCAACTTGCTTGGTCACTATTATGAACGTGTCCCCAAACGATAGTACCTGTAAAGCCATTATTCCAATCAGTTGCCCAGTCACTTGGTTGAGTTTCTGCTTCAATGTAAATTGTTTTTAATGACGTTGCTTTATAAACTACGCTTGTGCCAAGGGTAACACCTTCTGGGATATACATTAATTGTATCGTAGCACAATTATAGAAAGCATAAGAGTTAATCTTTGTTGCAGTTGTTAAAATAACTTCGGTTACTAACTGATCGTTAATATACAAGTTTTTAGCATAGTAGATTGGATTACCACCCCAAGCAAATGAAATTTCAACCCATTTATCTATTGTTCCCGTATAATTTACTTTTGTTAAACTTGTACATTCTTCAAACACTTGACTTGCGAGTGTATTAACTCTCTTTCCTATCGTTACACTCGTTAGCGCAGAACAACGAGCAAATGCTTGTTGACCAACGGTTCTCACGTTGTCTGGAATAACTATTTCTTTTAACGATGAGCAATAATAGAATGATTGATTGCCAATAGATGTTATAGTGTTAGGAAGTTTTATACTTTCTATTGATTCACAACAATAGAATACGTAATTGTTTACAATAGTTCCACCAGTTACTACTACTGATTTCAATGAGGTTGGAACGTGTAAACGATTATCATTGCCTGTTGGTGAACCAAAGATATAACCGAATGCAGTATTTGACGTTCCGTCCTTTGTTTGACCAATAAATGGAACGACTATGCTCTTAATTGAACTACATCCTGCAAACGCGCCTAAACCAATAGAGGTTACGTTGTCAGAAATTATCACGTTTTCTAATGAAGCACAACCATAGAAGGCATCAGCAACAATAGTTCCTCCATTGATTACAACAGTCTTTAATGAAGTTGGAACGTAATCATCATTGTCATTAAGATCAACGCCACCAAATACATAAGCAAATATGTTGTTGCCACTTCCATCTGCTTTTTCACCCACAAATGGTATTGTCATACTTTCTAATGAGCTACAATTATAGAATGCACCATAACCGATATAGGTTACACTATCAGGAATAATCACGCTTACTAATGCAGTGCAATTATAGAATGCAAATGTAGAAACGCTAGTTACTGAATATTCTTTTGCATTATAATTTATAGTTGATTTGATGTTTGCAGTTATCACGTCATTTGATTGATCAATTACTATTGCAGTGCCGTCGCTTAACAAGCCGTAAACTAATCCATCAACTTCAACTGCATTTACACCCCAATTAATGCTAGCTCCACAACCTTCATTCCAGTTCGTATCCCAATTTTCTGGTTGACTTTGTACACCAAAGTAAATTGTCTTTAATGAAGTATTTTGATAGAGCACAAGGTTTCCAACGTAAGTTACGCTTTCTGGAACTATAATACTTTCTATTGAAGCACAGTTATAGAATGCAAAACTATTTACTTTAGTTGCCGTTGTCAATACAACTTCAGTTACCAATTGATTATTGATATATAAGTCTTTTGCATAGTAAGTTGGATTACCACCCCAAGCAAATGAAATTTCAACCCATTCATCAATTGTTCCCGTGTAATTTACCTTTGTTAAAGAAGTACAACCGTCAAATGCAGCGCTTCCAATAGTCGTTATACTATCAGGTATTGCAACACTTACTAAAGAGGTGCAATTTGCGAATGCGTTTGGCGCAATTGTCGTTACAGGTAAACCATCATAAGTACTAGCGATTGTAACTGACGTTGCTGTTCCCTCGTAACCAACAACTTGAGCGTACGTTTGATCAGATGAAATTTCATACAATACGCCATCAGTTGGATTTAGAGGTTTGCCACAGACATCGCACCAACCATTGTTACCAACAATGTGTTCTTCATAATTTTCTTTTAAGTCGCAACCACAAGTTGCTTCTAACCAGTGATGTGTGCTATTGCTTGAATATTTTGTTGAATAGGTGTGTTTTGCTAAATTACCATATTCTACACCACATACCGAGCATATAGCTAGCTCTGTACACGTTGCTTCCCCACCCTTATGGGCTTGTTTTTCAAGCTTATGACCACATTCACATTCATACCAGTGTTCTGTTGAAGACTTCTTAAGTATTGTGTGTTGATGTTCTATAAATTCACAATCACCACCATTATAGCCCCAAAGAACTAGTGCGCCATTTCCTAATTTCCATGCTTCACTCCAGCCACTTGGTTGATTCTTGCTTTCGCAATTAATAATCGTCATTGCACTATCGTTATAGAACGCATTAGATCCAACAACCGTTACGCTATCAGGAATTACCACTTGTGTTAACAACGTACAATTTGCAAACGCCATATTGCCAATTGTTGTTACACTTGCTGGAATTTCTACACTTCTTCCTCTATAGCCGTTAAATGCGTTATTACCAATCACCTTAATTGCAGGAACTTCGCCCCATACAATTTGTGCTGAGCAACCACTAAATGCATATTCGCCAATAGCCATGATGCTATTTGGAAGAGTTATTCTTGTCAACGACGTACAACCATAGAACGCATAGTTACCAATAGAGGTTACTCCGTTTGGAATGGTCATTGTTGTTAAGCCGTTACAATTATAGAACGCACCGTTACCAATAGCCGTTACGTAATCTGGTATGATTGAACTATCACAACCTAATATCAAGGTATTTGATTGAGTTTCTATTAAGCAATTATTTTTGCTATGATATCTTGTATTTAATTGATCTACGGTGATATTTCTCAACGAATTACAATTAAAGAATGCTGCACTACCAATAGAAATCACACTATTTGGAATTGTCAAATCGATTAAAGCATTGCAATTAGCAAAGGCATATTCTCCGATAGACACAACGCCGTTTGGAATATAAACGCTTTCTAATGAACTGCAGTTATTTAACGCGTGATCATAGATAACTTTACAATTTTCATCTATTGAAACTGAAGTTATATCCAAAGAGGTTGTACCCATCAATACTAGGTATTTATTTGAGCTGTTACCTAAATATTTTAAGTTTCCTGATACGTTGTATTGTAAATTATTGCAGTTTTCAAATGCGCCATTACCAATACTGATTACGTTATTACTCATTATTACGCTTGTTAAAGACGTACAATTTGCAAACGCTTCATAACCAATAGTTGTCACACTATTTGGTATAGTTACACTTGACAACGACGTGCAACTTGAGAACGTATGTGCTGGAATATTTTCTCCACTTGTTATTACAACTGTCGTTAACTTATCCTTTGGCATAACTGATATTGCCATCATTGATGCAGTTACGTTAGTTATTGGACAATTATAGAATACTGAAGATCCTATTGTAGTCACGTTGTCACTTATCGTTACAGTACTTAATGAAGTGCAGTTATAGAACGCGCCTTTACCAATAGAAACAATATTATCATCTATTGTTACACTTGTTAAAGAAGTGCAATCCTTAAATGCATAATCACTTATAAACTTACAACTTGCATTTATTGAAGCTGAAGTTATTGACGAAGAAGTTACTCCCATCAATACTAGATATTTATTTGAATTATTACCTAAATATTTTAAGTTTCCTTCTACGTTGTATTGTAAGTTTGCACAATTTTCAAACACACCACTTCCCATAGAAGATATGTTGCTTGATAATACTACGTTTTGTAATAACGCACAATTATAGAATACGCTATCGCCAATAGAAGTTACGCTGTCTGACATCGTTACAGTTGTCAACGCACTGCAGTTGTAGAATGCTCCATAGCTAATTGAAGTTACGCTATCTGCAATCGTTACAGTTGTCAATGCACTGCAATTAGCGAATGCATAATAAGGAATATTTTCCCCACTTGTTATTACAACCGTATTCAATGTTCCCTTAGGCATTGCTACTGTTGCAATTGTAGGAATCGTTGCCGTTGCAATTGGGCAGTTATAGAATGCGAGTTCACCGATATATACCACAGTATATGGCACAACTACGTTTACTAATGACGTGCAGTTGTACAACGCGCGATCATAAATTACTCTACAATTTTCATTAATTGTAACTGACGTTATCGCCAAGGAAGTCGTTCCCATCAATACTAAATATTTATTTGAACTATTGCCTAAGTATTTTAAGTTTCCTTCTACGTTATATTGCAAGTTATTGCAATTTTCAAATACGTTCTTGCCAATTGAAGTAATATTATTGCTTATTGATAAGCTTGCCAACATATTGCAATTAGCAAACGCGTTATCGCCAATAGTCGTTACACTGTTCGCCATAGTCACGCTCATTAACAAACTGCAACCAGAGAACGCGTTGTCTTCAATAGTAGTTACTCCCTCTGGAATGGTTATACTTGTTAACGAAGCACAGTTATAGAATGCACCTTCGCCAATAACCGTTACGTATTTTGGAATTATTGAATTACCAGTTCCTAAAATTAACGTATTGCTATCAGTTTCTATCAAGCAGTTGTTTGAACTATGATATTTTTCATTTAGAGGATCTACTGTTAAACTCGTTAATGAATCGCAACAACTAATTGCCTTGTTTCCAATACTTGTTACGTCTGCGCCTATGGTTATGCTCTTTAATGAATCGCAATCATAGAATGCAAGTTCACCGATAGAAGTTACTTTATCGTTAATTGTTACTTTTTCTAATGAATCACAATTATAGAATGCTGATGCCTCTATTTCTTCTCCACTAGTTATTGAAACTGTCTTTAATTTATCTTTTGGTATGTAAGATATTGCAACTGTTGGTATTGTTGCTGTTTGGATAGGACAACCGTCAAATGCTTGTTCTCCAATCGTTACTTTACTATTTAATATAGTTATAGTCATTAACAAGTTACAATTATAGAATGCTTTTTCTCCTATAGTCTTTACGACGTTTCCTATTCTTATGCTTGTCAATGAAGTACATTCTGCAAACATACCATAGCTAATAGCTGTTAAGCTGCTAGGAAGTCTTACGCTCGTTAATGAAGAACAATATGCGAACGCGCCTTCTCCTATCGTTGTCAATCTATTAGGAAGTGTTATGCTTTGTAACGAAGAACAATGTGCAAATGCATAATATCCAATGTAATTTACACTGTCCACTATGTTTATAGTTTTCAATGCACTACAATGTCCAAATGCACCATATGCAATTGATGTTAATTTCTTGCCCAAAGTTACACTTTCTAACGCTTCACAATATGCAAATGCGCCATATCCAATAGAAGTTATGTTGTCACCAATCGTAACACTTGTTATTAAATCAGAACCATAGAACGAACCTTGATCAATAGCTGTTACAGGTAGTCCGTCATAAACACTAGCGATGTTAACAACAGATGACGTTCCTACGTATCCAATCACTTTAGCATAAGTTTTATCTTCAGAAACCTGATATACAAGTCCTTCAGTAGCATTTAAATCTTGTCCACAAACAGTACACAAGCCTTGATCATCAAGCTCGTGATCCTTTAGATCGCCATATGCTTGACCACATTCAGAACATACTGCTTGTTCTGTACACGTTGCCGAGCCACCACTACAACTTTCTGTAATAACGTGAGAATAGTTATTTGCACAAACCTTACTGTGAGTATCGTCTCCATTACTCATCCATTCGCTGTAATCGTGTCCTAAAGGCTCGCCATGTGCAGTGTTACAACCTTCACAAATTGGCTTTCTTATACAGGTTGCAACTCCTCCATAACAATCCTCTACAAATGTATGTGAATTGTCATTTGCACATGTTTTTGTGTGCGTTCCATCACCATTATTTACAAACACGCTGTAATCATGTCCTAATGCATCGGTATAGTCACTTATGTAACTATCACCACAACCACACGTACACGTATATGTTGTATAACCTTGTTCTGTACATGTTGGAGCTGTTACAACTTTGTTGTAATTATGTCCTTCTTCTGCAAATAATGAATTCCAAACTAACCTATCTCCGATCTTTGACCAGTAATTCGTTTGAGCATATACATTTGATGATTTACTTGCAAAGAAAGTTTCTTGATCAAGATAGTAAGCACGACCTGTTGTATCTTCAACAAATGCAACGTAACCTGTTGTTTGTGAATAACATGCTTCTAAGTTTGTAATCAAACCTGCGTATGCCGTCGTTACTGCTTCTGGGCAATCTGCCATAGCATACGTTGTTGCTGTTACACCAAGTTTTGCCATCTCTGATGCTGGCAAGTATAACGTCAATACGTA
>JAZUSI010000066.1:0-22979 GCA_045606665.1 Christensenellaceae bacterium | reverse complement strand
GGTAGCGGTAAAGGTTCAGTAGAATTCTGGGTTGCAGTAGTTAAACCGGGCAGAGTATTGTTCGAAATGGCTGGCGTACCAGAAGATATTGCAAAAGAAGCTATGCGTCTTGCTGGACACAAACTCCCTGTAAAGACAAAGTTTGTTAAGAAAGAAGCCGAAGTAGCTCAAGAAATTAAAGAAGAAGGCGGTGAAGGTTAATGAAAACGAAAGAACTTCGCGAATTAACGGTTGACGAATTAAACGTAAAGCTTAAAGAATTATCTGAAGAGTTGTTTAACCTTCGTTTCCGTCACGCAATCGGACAATTAGAAAATCCAGCATCACTTAAAAACTGCAAGAAAGAAATTGCAAAAGTTAAAACTCTTTTGAGAGAAAAAGAACTTGGTGCTAAGGCGTAGGAGTAAGAGATTATGGAAAGAAATTTAAGAAAAGAAAGAGTCGGTATAGTTGTTTCTGATAAAATGGAAAAGACAGTAGTCGTTGCCATTGAAGAAAGGGCAAAACATCCATTATATAAGAAAACTATTAAGAAAACTCATAAATTTAAAGCGCACGACGAAATCAATCAATGCGGTGTTGGCGATAAAGTATTAATCGCTGAAACAAGAAAATTGTCAAAAGACAAAAACTGGCGCGTTGTTGAAATCATCGAGAAGGCTAAATAAGGAGGCACACTATGATACAACCACAATCTAGATTAAAAGCAGCCGATAATTCAGGCGCAAAAGAATTGATGTGCATCAGAGTATTAGGTGGCTCATTTAGAAGAACCGGTAATATCGGAGATGTAATCGTTGCAAGTGTAAAGACTGCTACCCCAGGTGGTGCAGTAAAGAAAGGCGACGTTGTTAAGGCAGTTATTGTTAGATCAACAAGCGGTGTTAGAAGAAAGGACGGCACATACGTTCGTTTCGACGAAAACGCAGCAGTTATTATTGATAACCAAAAACAACCAAAAGGCACGCGTATCTTTGGGCCTATCGCAAGAGAATTAAGAGATAAAGACTATATGAGAATTATCTCTCTTGCACCTGAAGTGTTATAAGGAGAAGGACTATGAAAGTTAAAAAGAACGACACAGTTTTAGTTATAACAGGTAAAGATGCGGGCAAAACAGCAAAGGTTTTAACTGCACTTCCTAAATCTAACAAAGTTATAGTTGACGGAATAAACGTACAAAAGAAACATAAAAAGGCAAGAAGCGCACAAGAAGTTAGTGCTATTCAAAACCAATCAGGTCCTATTGATGTTTCAAACGTAATGGTAGTTTGCCCAGTTTGCAACAAAGCAACTAGAGTAGCTTATGCTATCGAAGGCGACAAAAAAGCACGTATCTGCAAAAAATGCGGTGCAACGCTTGATGTAACTAAAGAAGCAAAAGAAGTAAAAAAGGCAACAAAAAGAAAAACAAAGAAAGCTGCTGCAGAAACAGCAGAAGCTAACTAGTAGGAGGTAAACAGAAATGGCAGAAACAAATAGAATTAAAGCGTTGTATGACCAAACAGTTATCTCCGCAATGATAAAAAAGTTTAACTATAAAAACGTAAACCAAGTTCCAAAGCTTGTAAAAATTACAATTAACTCAGGATTGGGTGACGTTAAAGACAACTCCAAGAGCATTCAAATCGCACAAAAAGAGTTAGAACAAATTTCTGGTCAAAAACCTGTTTTGACATTAGCAAAAAAATCTGTTGCAAACTTTAAGATTAGAGAAGGCCAAAGCGTTGGTATGAAAGTTACACTTCGTGGAACAAGAATGTATGAATTTTTTGATAAATTCATTTCAATCGCACTTCCAAGAGTTAGAGACTTCCGTGGCGTTTCTAAGAAATCATTTGACGGCAGAGGAAACTACTCTATGGGCGTAAAAGAACAATTGATTTTCCCTGAAATTTCATATGACCAAATCGAAAAGGTTAGGGGATTTGATATTTGTATCACAACGACAGCTAATACCGACGAAGAGGCAAGAGAATTGTTAACAATGCTCGGAATGCCTTTTGAGAACAAGTAAGGTTAAAGGAGTTAAAAAATGGCTAAAAAAGCAATGATTAATAAGCAGCAAAAACCTGCTAAATTTTCCACTAGAGCCTATACTAGATGCAGCATTTGTGGACGTCCACATGCAGTATTAAGAAAATATGGCATTTGCCGTATTTGCTTTAGAAATTTGGCTTATAAAGGTCAAATTCCTGGTGTTAAGAAGGCAAGTTGGTAAAGGAGGATAAAAAAATGACAGACGTTATTGCAGATATGCTTACAAGAGTTAGAAATGCTCTTAATGCAAAGCATGAAACAGTTGAAATTCCTGCATCCAACACAAAGAAAGCAATTGCTGATATACTTTTGAAAGAAGGCTATATCTCAAATGTAGAAATTATTGAAGGTGTACAGGGTACAATTAAAATTACTCTTAAATATGAGGGTAATAAAAAGGTTATTACAGGACTTAAAAGAGTTAGTAAGCCAGGTTTGAGAGTATATGTTGGTGCTGATGAAGTTCCACAAGTTCTCGGTGGTCTTGGCATTGCAATTCTTTCAACAAGTAAAGGTATTATGACAGGTAAGGAAGCAAAACTTGCTCGTCAAGGCGGGGAAGTTCTCGCTTACGTTTGGTAGGAGGTAGAATTATGTCAAGAATTGGAAATGCATTAATTACTATACCTGCTGGCGTAACGGTAGATACATCAAACAACGTATTAACAGTTAAGGGACCAAAAGGTACTTTAACACAAGTATATGATCCAATTATCACACCTACAGTTGAAGGCAATGTTATTAAGTTTACAAGAGCAAATGATTTAGGCCCAACAAAAGCAAAACATGGTCTTTACAGAGCACTTTGCGCTAACATGGTTAAAGGTGTTACAGAAGGCTTTAAGAAAACTCTTATTGTAAATGGTGTAGGTTGGAAGGTTGCTAAACAAGGCAAAAAAGTCGTTATGAACATCGGCTTCAGCCACCCAGTTGAAGTTGAAGAAATCGATGGTATCGTACTTGATTGTCCATCACAAACCGAAATCACAGTTAGTGGTATCGATAAGGACAAGGTTGGTCAATTTGCAGCAATTATCAGAGGTTATAGAGAACCAGAACCATATCATGGATACGGAATTCGTTACAGCGATGAAGTTATCGAAAGAAAGGTTGGTAAAGCTGCTGGTGCGAAAGGCTAAGATTTAAAGAGCTTTTAGTGGACGCACTTGAAGTTTAGTGCGTCTGCCGAGTGCGCTTTAACAGCGCGAAAAGTTATTAGACAGGAGTAAAACTATGATTAACAAAATCAATAAAAACAAAGACAGATTAAAAAGACATAAGAGAGTAAGAGCTAAGATTAAAGGTTGTGCAGAAACTCCAAGACTTTCAGTTTATAGAAGTTTAACACATATCTATGCTCAACTCATCGATGACGTTAAAGGTGTTACGTTAGTTACAGCTTCAACGCTCGATAAAGAAATTAAGGGAACTTTTGAAGGCAAAGACAAGAAGGCTCAAGCTTATGCTGTTGGTGAACTTCTTGCAAAGAAGGCAAAGTCAAAGAAGATAAGTGCAGTTGTGTTCGACAGAGGCGGTTATCTTTATACCGGCCGTGTTGCTAGTTTAGCAGACGGTGCAAGAAACGGTGGCTTGGAATTCTAATAAAACAAGGAGAAAACTAAAATGGCAAGAGAAAATAGTAGAGCACCTAGAAAAGCAGAAGAAAACGACGGATTGATTAAAAAGTTAATTTGTGTCAACCGTGTTACGAAGACTGTTAAAGGTGGTAGAAATATGAGATTTGCTGCCCTCGTTGTTGTAGGTGACGGCGCAGGCAAAGTTGGTTGCGCAATGGGTAAAGCAAAGGAAGTTCCAGAAGCAATTGATAAGGCAACAGCAAGAGCAAAGAAAAACATGTTCAAAGTTGCATTATTAAATACAAGTATTCCACACGAAGTACTTGGTAGGTTTGGAAGTGGTTTGGTTCTTATGATGCCAGCTGACGAAGGTACTGGTGTTATCGCTGGTGGTCCTGTTCGTGCGGTTATGGAAGCTGTTGGTATCACGAACATTAGAACAAAATCACACGGAACAAACAACAAAATCAACTGCGTAAAAGCAGCACTCGCCGGTCTCAAAGAATTGAGAACTGCTGAAGAAATAGCGGCTATTCGCGGAAAGTCCGTTGAAGAAATTAACGGTTAAGGAGGGTACTTTTATGGCAAAGGCAAAGAAAGCAGAATACGCAAAAATAAAAGTGACTCTTGTAAAGAGCACAATAGCATGTTTGCCTCAACACAAGAAAGTTGTAGAGGCGTTAGGACTTAAAAAGATTCGTTCTTTCCGTATTCACGAAGAAAACCCATGCATACTTGGTATGATCAAGAAAGTTGGTTATCTTTTGAAAGTAGAAAAGATTTAAGTTTACTAAATTTTAAGGAGTAATAAAATGAGATTAGGTGAATTGAGTCCCGCTATGGGCGCTACAACGTCTAAGAAAAGACTTGGCAGAGGCATCGGATCTGGTCTTGGTAAGACAAGTGGCAAGGGACATAAAGGACAATGGGCAAGAAGTGGCGGTGGCGTTCGTCCAGGATTTGAAGGCGGTCAAATGCCATTAATCAGAAGAATACCAAAACGTGGCTTCAACAACCATTTCAGAAAAGTATATAGTATTGTTAACCTTTCAGTATTAGAAGGTTTTGAAGCAAACTCTGTAGTGGATATGCAAGTTCTTAATGAAAAAGGACTAATCAAAGTATTAAAAGATAGTGTAGGACTTAAGGTTCTTGGAAATGGTACTTTGACAAAGGCACTTACCGTTAAAGCTGCAAGTTTTTCTGCATCTGCAAAAGAAGCTATTGAAAAGGCTGGCGGAAAAGCTGAACAAATTTAGTAACCCACTATTAATAAGGAGGGCAAAATGTTTCAAACAATAGTAAATGCGTTTAAGATAAAAGAGGTAAGAAATAAAATCTTAATAACGATAGCATTGATATTCGTTTATAGATTAGGTTGCCATATTCCTGTCCCAGGAGTTAACGCTTTTGAAGGTGTTGGGCAATATTCTTTCCTACAAATTATGAATGCCGTATCCGGTAGTGCCTTACAATATGGTACGTTTTTTGCTATGGGTATCGGTCCATATATTAACGCATCAATTATAATACAACTTTTAAGTGTTGGTATCCCAGCGCTTGAAAGATTAAGCAAACAAGGCGAAGAAGGTAGGAGAAAAATTAGTAATTATACAAGACTTTTAACTCTTATTCTCGCTGTTGCACAAGCAATAGGTATTATTGTCATGTTCAGCGGTGAAGGTGGCGGAGTTGATTTGGACCAACTTTTTGGAGCTGACGGATTTAACAAATTTTTAAGTTATGCATTTTTAGTAATCGTTTATACTGCAGGCGCAGCACTTACGATGTGGATAGGCGAAAGAATCACTGATTATGGCGTATCAAATGGTATTTCACTTTTGATCTTTGCAGGTATTTTATCATCTGCAGGTAACGCTATATACAATATGATTTTAGGTCTATTTGATGCAGATACAGCTCTTACGTCAATGTGGACGCTTATTGGCTTCTTAGCAGTTGCAATTTTAATTTTTGCAGCAATCGTTACTGTTGATAATGGTGAAAGAAAGATCCCTGTTCAATACGCTAAGCAAGTTAAAGGTAGGAAGATGTATGGTGGACAATCTACACATATTCCTATTAAAGTTAACGCGTCAGGCGTTATGCCATTAATCTTCGCTTTCTCAATTTTGAGTTTCCCAGATTTAATCATTAACCTTTTAGGTATGAAAACATCTTGGTGGACAAGAAACGTTGGTACAGATAGCTGGATTTATGTTGTATTGTTGTGCTTATTAATTTTATTCTTCTCTTACTTCTATAATCAAATTCAGTTTAATCCTGATGATATCAGTAAGAGTATTCAAGGTAATGGTGGTTTTATCCCAGGTACAAGACCTGGTAAACCAACGGCAGATTATCTAAAGAGAGTATCAAATAGAATTACACTTTTTGGAGCAATTTTCTTAGCATTACTAGCACTTATTCCTACCGTTATTTTTAAAGCAATTGGTGGTGAAGGTTTAACAAGTGTATTCAGTGCAACCGGACTTTTAATTATTGTTTCTGTAGCGCTTGAATTTGAAAAAGCATTGCAATCGCAAATCATGATGAAGAACTATAAAGGATTTTTGAAATAGTTAGTATTATGAAATTAGTATTACTTGGCGCACCGGGTAGTGGAAAGGGAACGCAAGCAAGTTTAATCAGTAAAAGATATAACTTGCCTGCAATTTCTACCGGCGACATCTTTAGAGAAAACATTAAAAATAAAACAGCACTTGGTGTTAAAGTAAAAGAAATTATAGATGCTGGAAATTTGTGCCCAGATGACTTAACTATTGAATTAGTTAAGGATAGACTAAGCAAGCCTGACTGTGCAAATGGTTATTTGCTTGATGGCTTTCCAAGAAATCTTGTTCAGGCTGAGGCGCTCGATATCTTTAATACACCTGATAAGGTGCTTAATATTGAGGTTGATTTAAATAAAATAGAACGTAGGCTTATCGGCAGAAGAAGTTGCCCTAAATGTAACGGTTCATTTCACATCGACTTCATTGGCGATACAAACGTGTGCCCAACTTGTGGTGGACAACTAGTTATTAGAAAAGATGACAATGTTGAAACAGTCAAGGAAAGATTGCAAGTTTATCAAAAACAAACAGCACCATTAATTGAGTATTACAAAAATCACAATATTTTGTTCGAAATAAATGGCGATCAAAAAATTGAAGATGTTTTTTCTGAAATTACAAAGGTTTTAGATTAATGATTAGCATAAAAACTGATGCTCAAATCGCATGTATGCGTGAGAGTGGAAAAATCACCAGAGATGTTCTTGACTTAATTGGAAGTTCTATTAAAGTAGGCATGACAACTAAAGACCTCGATAAAATAGCTTTTGATTATATCAAATCTTGTGGTGCAACACCTTCTTTTCTAGGTTATTCTGGTTATCCAGCATCAATATGTGCATCTATAGATGACATGGTTGTTCACGGGATACCAAGTGATGATAGAGTAATAAAAGACGGACAGATTGTTAGTATCGATGTCGGCGTTGTTTATAATGGCTGGCAAGGAGATGCCGCAAGGACATTTATGGTCGGTAACGTCAGTGAAGAAAAGAAAAAACTTGTAAAGGTTACTGAAGAATGTTTTTTCAAGGCAATAGAAAATCTTGCAGACGGCTCACCAATAGGTAATATTGGTTATAGAGTTCAATCACATGCTGAAGCAAACGGATTTTCGGTTGTTAGGGCATTAGTTGGTCACGGTATAGGTCGAGAAATGCATGAAGATCCTTCTGTTCCAAATTACGGAGTAAAAGGTACAGGCGTTCGTCTTAAGAAAGGTATGACTATCGCCATCGAGCCTATGATAAATATGGGAACGCACCAAGTTGATTTTATGCCAGATGGATGGACGGTATTAACCCGCGATAGATTACCATCAGCGCATTACGAAAATACAATTGCTATTACCGATAACGGTGTGGAAATTTTAACACTTTAGGTGAAAAATGCAAAACATAGTTAAAAGTGGTGATTTAGTTCTTTTACTTTCAGGCAGAGATAAAGGTAATTGTTTTATAGTAATAGACGTTGAAAGTGATTTTGTAAAAGTTGTTGATGGCAAAATTCATAAAATACAAAAACCTAAAAGAAAAAATATAAAACATATTAAAATGATTTTAAAAGCAAGATTTAAGGATTTTGCTGATAAAATAAAAATCGGCATACCAGTTGGAAATAAAAGACTTTATCAACTGATTAAGGCTGAAAAAGAAAAATTACAGGAGGATTAGTTTGTGTCAAAAGACGATGTAATAGAAACCGAAGGCGTGATAGTAGAAGCATTACCAAACGCAACGTTTACAGTAAAGTTATCTAATGGTCACGTTATAACGGCATATATTTCGGGAAAACTTCGCATGCACTACATTAAGATTATTCCCGGCGACAGTGTTAAACTAGAAATGAGTCCTTATGACTTAACAAAAGGCCGAATAATTTGGCGAAGCAAAAATTAAAAAACATAAACGAATTCCAAAGGAGATATTAAAATGAAAGTTAGACCATCTGTAAAGCCAATGTGCGACAAATGTAAAGTAATTAAAAGAAACGGAAAAGTTATGGTTATTTGCTCGAAGAACAAGAGCCATAAGCAAAGACAAGGCTAATAGCCTACCTCGTGGCCCATATATGGGCAAACGTGAAAACAACAGCGAAAACAAAAATTAGTAGCAATCATTCCAAAGCCAAAGTTTTATTTCGCATTAACATAGATAATATAATAAAAAACTAATAAGGAGAAATTGTTAATGGCACGTATAGCCGGCGTTGATTTGCCTAACAACAAAAGAGTTGAAATCGGTTTAACATATATTTATGGAATCGGTCTTACAACGGCAAAGAAAATTATCAGTGAAACGGGTATTAACCCTGATACAAGAGTTAAAGATTTGAGTGAAACAGATATTGCTAAGCTCAGAGAATACATTGAACACAATCTTCGCGTAGAAGGTGACCTTCGCAGTGAAGTAAGTCTTAACATCAAAAGATTAATAGAAATTGGATGTTATCGTGGTGTTCGTCATAGAAAGGGCCTTCCAGTTCGTGGACAAAGCTCAAAGAGAAATGCGAGGACAAGAAAAGGACCTCGTCGTACCGTTGCTAAAAAGAAAACGGCAACTAAATAATGGAGGTATTGAATAATGGCAGCAGCAAAAAGAGTAGTTAAAAAACGTAAAGATGCCAGAAAGGTTGACAAAGGTCAAGCCCATATTCAAGCATCTTTCAACAACACTTTAGTAACAATTACCGATATGCAAGGAAACACAGTATCTTGGTCAAGTGCTGGTAGCCTTGGATTTAAGGGTTCAAGAAAAAGCACACCATTTGCAGCGCAAATGGCAGCTGAAGCAGCAGGCAAGATTGCAAGAGATCAAGGCATGCGTTCAGTAGAAGTTTACGTAAAAGGACCTGGCGCAGGTAGAGAATCTGCAATCCGTGCTCTTACAAACTGTGATATGGAAGTAACGTTAATTCAAGACGTATCTCCAATCCCACACAACGGATGCAGACCACCTAAAAAGCGTAGAGTATAATGGAGGAGAAGATAAATGGCTAAATATACTGAATCAAAATGTCGTTTATGCAGACGTGAAGGCGCAAAATTGTTCTTGAAAGGTGAAAGATGCTTTAAGGGAACATGTGCTTTTGAAAAGAGACCTGTAGCACCTGGTCAACACGGTATGGGTAGAAAGAAAATTTCTGAATACGGTTTACAACTTCGTGAAAAGCAAAAATGTAAGAGAATTTACGGCGTACTTGAAGGTCAATTCAGAACTTATTATGATAAGGCTGATAGAATGAAAGGTATTACCGGTGAAAACATGCTTTCACTTTTAGAAAGAAGACTTGACAACGTTATCTATAGAATGGGTATCGGTTCATCAAGAGCACAAGCTCGTCAACTTGTAACACATGCACATTTCACCGTTAATGGTAGAAACGTAAACGTTGCATCTTTCTCTGTAAAGGTTGGAGACGTTATTGCAGTTAAAGAAAGCAAGAAAGACAACAAGTACTTCTCAGAAATTAAGCAAATGAAAGTTGGCAACATGCCAAAGTGGTTAGAATTTGACCCAGAAACATTAACTGGTAAAGTTATCGCTCTTCCTGTAAGAGATGATATCGATGTTCAAATTGCTGAACACATGGTTGTCGAATTGTATTCAAAATAATTAAATAAATTTAATATAATAATTTTTCGATGGATTTTTATAGGGGGAAAATTAAGGTTATCCACGCTTTAATAAGAATTCCTATAAAAATCTATATCGAAACTATTTTTTAGGAGGTAATTTTCTTATGATGGAAATTGAAATGCCAAAAATAGCAGTGGAAGAAAGCGAAGATAGAAGCTACGCAAAGGTTGTAGTTGAGCCTTTGGAAAAAGGATTTGGATTAACTCTCGGTAATGCTTTAAGAAGAATTTTATTATCAGCATTACCTGGTGTTGCTATTCAAAACATCAAGTTTAGTGAAGAACTTGGAATTAAACATGAGTTTTCTGCAGTGCCAAACGTAAAGGAAGACGTTACAGAAATTATACTTAACCTTAAGTGCGTTGCTTTCAAGTCCACATGTATGGACAAAGATTACACAAAGACTATAAAGCTAGTTAAAGAAGGTCCAGCTGTGGTAAAGGCAGGCGATATAGTTTGTGAATCTGATTTAGAGGTATTAAATCCTGACCAATATATTTGTACAGTTGATGAAGGTGGAATTATTGACATGGAATTGACTGTTGGTAGAGGTCGTGGATATCAAGGTGCTGATGAGCACAAAACAGATATTATCAACAACATTGCAATTGATAGTATCTACACACCTGTTAAAAAGGTAAGTTATAACGTAACGGCAACTCGTGTTGGTCAAAGCGTTGATTTCGACAAGTTAACTCTTGAAGTAACAACTAACGGTGCATTTTCAGGAAGAGATATCGTTAGTCTTGCAGCAAAGATTATGGAAGAACATATCAAAATGTTTGTTTCTTTATCTGAACTTGGAAATATTGGAATCTTGGTTCCACCAGAAGAAGATAAAAAAATCAAGATTTTGGAAATGACCATTGAAGAAATGGATTTATCAGTTCGTTCATACAATTGCTTAAAGAGAGCAAACATTCACACTGTAGAAGATTTAACCAAGAAGACCGAAGACGATATGCTTAAAGTCCGTAATTTAGGTAAAAAATCACTTGATGAAGTTATTTATAAACTTGAAAGTTATGGTTTGAAGTTACAGGACAAGGAGGACTAAACAATGGAAAGAAAATTAGGCGTAAATGCTACGCAAAGATTAGCACTTATTAAAAACCAAGCATCTGCACTTCTTTGGAACGGCAAAATTGAAACTACCGTTGCAAGAGCAAAGGAAGTTTCTGCTTACGTTGCAAAGATTATCACACTTGCTATTAACACGTATACAGATACTGTTGAAACTGAAGTTAAAGTTGTTGATTCAAAGGGTAAAGAAACAACTAAAACTCTTGTTAAAGACGGCACGAAGAAACTTAATGCAAGAAGAAAGATTATGACTTTAGTTAACGACTTGCAAGAAGTTAAAGGCTTTAAGGAAAGCAAACCAGACTTTAAGAAGAGAACAAAGGCTATCAAATATCCACTTATTGAAAAGATTTTTGACGAATATGCACCAAAGTATGCTACTCGTAAAGAAGAAAAAGGTCAAGGTGGTGGATACACAAGAATTTATAAGCTTGGTGTTAGAAGAGGCGACGCTGCTGAAGTTGCAATTCTTGAATTAGTTGACTAATTAACTTAAATTTAATTATAACCGTACCTATTAGGGTGCGGTTATTTTTTTTATGTTTATCATATTTTATTTTGATTATTAGTATATTATTTTATGACATTATCGAGTGTAAAAAATGGACAAATTTGTAAAATTATTAAGATTAACAATTCAAAAGAAGTTGTAAAAAAGTTCAATAGACTTGGTCTTGTTGAGGGTACTAAAATTAAAGTGGTAAGAAAAGCACTTTTTAACGGCCCAATAGAAATATTGATAAGGAGTTATTGTTTGGCGATTAGGTTTTGCGATGCGAACCAAATAATTGTAGAAATATAATGAAAATAGCACTTTTAGGTAATCCAAATTGTGGTAAAACTACACTTTTTAATAATTTGACAGGAACTTATCAAAAAACAGGGAATTGGGCAGGCGTTACAGTAGAAGTAAAAACTGCAAATTATAAATACGATAATTCAATAGAAATTATAGATTTACCTGGTATATATTCTTTTACAGCCAATTCGTTAGATGAGAAAGCAGTAATTAAATATTTGAAAGAGACACCACCAGATATAATTATAAACGTTCTTGATGGTACGAATTTGTCAAGAAATTTATACCTCACACTTGATCTATCTCTATTAAATATTCCAACACTTATTGCAATTAATATGGTTGACCAATTAGAAAAAAACAATATCAAACTTGATATTGATGCCTTTGAGAGTGCTTTTAACACAAAAATATTGCCAATATCGGCTTATAAAGGCACAAACGTTGATAAACTTATTGAGACATTAATTAATTATAAAAATGTCTTAAAACCTGTAAAAACGACTCTCAAAATCAACTATACAACTGCAAAAGAAAGATATTCGTTTATAGAAAAAACGATGAATAAAATTATTTCAAAAACAGAAACAAAATCAATGTTGATAACACAAAAGATTGACAATTTATTAATGCATAGGATATTTGCTATTCCTATTTTCTTTTGTGTTTTAACGATTGTTTACTATTTATCAATAAAACTCGGTGGATTGATTGGTGAGGGTATATTAAATGCGTTCAATAATTTTTCTTACTATGTAAAAATCCAATTTGCAAAAATCAATGCTAATATAATTATAATTAATTTAATTTGTGATGCTATAATATGTGGACTTGGGGCAATATTTTCACTGTTACCACAAGTTCTTATATTGTTTGCCTTACTTTGTATTGTTGAACAAAGTGGTTATGCATCTAGAATTGCATTTATATTCGATAGGTTTTTTAGTGGAATTGGGCTTAACGGTAAATCTATTTTGCCAATGTTGATGTCTTGTGGGTGCACTGTCTCAGGATTAACTGCTACAAGGACAATAGAGAATGATTCTGAGAGAAATGCGACTATATTTTTATCTCCAATAATGCCATGTGGAGCAAAGATGGCTGTGTTTGGGTATTTTTCTTATGCTGTTTTTGATGGAAATGCACTAATTGCTTCATCAATGTATTTTATTTCAATTTTTTGTATAGCTATTTTGGGGGGGATTTTACATAAACTAAAACTTTTAGGTGATAACGATGGAACATTTATTTTAGAAATTCCTAATTTAAAATTGCCTTCTATAAAAGATATATGCCCTGTTATAATTGAAAAAACTAAAGATTTTTTAATTAAAGTAGGGTTTATAGTGTTTGTTTTATCTATAATTCTATGGATATTAAAGAGTTTTGGAGTAAAAGGTTACGTTGGCGATAATGTTGAACATAGTTTTTTATTTTGGCTAGGAAATTTAATCTCTCCAATTTTTAAACCTCTGGGTTTTGGCAATTGGCAGGCAAGCGTTGGTATTTTATGTGGAATTTTTGCAAAAGAGGGCATTGTTGAAACTTTGCATATCTTAACTAATTCACCATCTACTTTGTTTAATAATCAATTTTCGGCATATGCTTTTATGACTTTTATACTTTTATCACCACCATGTGTGGCAAGTTTATTAACGGCAAAAAATGAATTAAATGACAAAAAAATGTTTTGGACCATGATTGTTTTTGAATTTTTAAGTGCATACGTAATATCTTTTATCATAAACATGATTGGAGTTTTAATAAATAATGCATTGGGCTTGATTTTATTTTTGATTATTGGTATAATAATATCGATAATTATTATAAAGAGTAAGTTTTTTAAGGAGCATATACATGTTAAGAAACAGTAAAACAATGTATGATTTAATGAGGGAGTCTGAAAATAGAGAAGAAGACGCGTGTTATCCTGAAGAATGGATTGATGAGCAGAAACTTACCGATAAGGAAAAATATTTTGATTTTTATGATGATATAAAATTAACACCAAAGGACGATTGGTGATATCATTAAATAATAAGTCAAAACGACAATGAAGATAATTTTCATTGTCGTTTTTGCATATTTGTAAAAAATACTTGAATTAGGGCGATTAAAGTATTATAATAAAATAGCTATGCAAACTAAATTATTGGGAGAAACATTATGAAAAGATTTGCACTGATAATTATTACAGCATTTTTAATGATCAGTTGTATTTGTTTGGTTGCATGTAAACATGAACATAAATATGATCAAAAATCAACTAAATCTATTTATAGAAAAACGATCGCAACGTGTTTAACGGGTGCAGAGTATTATAAATCATGTTCTTGTGGAAAAAAAGGAGAAGAAACGTTTGTTGGAGGACTACCTTTAGGTCATAATTATGTAAATAGGGAATGTACAAGGTGTCATGCAGTAACAACAACTTCACAAGGATTAATATATAAGTCAATTGATCATGATTCTTGTTATGTATATAGCGTGGGGACTTGTCAAGATACTGATATAGTTATTCCAGCCGTTTATGAAAATAAGATTGTAATAGGTATTGATAACGAAGTATTTTACAACAATGATAGTTTAGAAACTATTACGATTCCAAACTCGGTATTGTCGATAGGCAAAAATGCTTTTTTTGGTTGTAGTAATCTAAATTCCGTAATTTTTGCAGAGGAGAGCCTATTAAAAACTATTGATGCTAGCGCATTTGAAGGTTGTTCTAAATTAACCACAATCACACTTCCAAGTCAGGTTGAAAGTATAAACAGGTCAGCTTTTGCTAATTGTACTAAATTAGAACAAATAAACATACCAAATAGTGTAACGAAAATAGAAATGGAGGCATTTTCTCATTGCTTCAATTTAAGAAATATAACACTTCCAAACGCTTTGACAGACATAGGAGACGGGGCGTTTGAATATTGTGATTTTGAGTCTATTATCCTTCCAAGCAGCCTAAAAAGCATTGGTACAGGAGTTTTTGTAAATTGTAATAGATTAACAACAATACACTTGATTGACAATCAAAATTATAAAGTCGTTGACAACAATTTGTATAGTTATGATGGAAAGATGTTGTTGCAATATGCAATAGGCAAAACGGACACCTCTTTTGTTGTACCAGATGGAGTTGTTTCCATATGTGACAATGCATTTTCTCATACTAAAAACTTAGTTTCTATCACGTTGCCAGAAACCTTAACTGAAATTGGTGAAGATGCCTTTATTGAATGTAATAATTTGTTTGAAATATATAACCTATCTAAAATTAACATTAATAAAGGTAGTAATAGTAATGGAAGAATAGGGTTTAGATTGCGTGATATTTATACTTCAATAGATTCGAAAAGTAAGTTAAATATTGATAACGGATTTATTATATATAAAATTGATCAAGAAAATTTATTGTTGGGATATATCGGTGAAGAGAGTGTTTTGACGATTCCAAACAATGTGTCAAAGATCGAGAATAGTGCTTTTGAACATAATATAAACGTTAAAAGTATAATAATTTCAGATGCTTTGACAACTATTGGTGAATATGCTTTTGCATATTGTAGCAATTTGACAAGTATATCGATGGGAAAAGGTCTTATAGAGATGGAAATAGGTGCTTTTTTAGGTTGTAGCAAGCTAGAAAACATAATTTATTCTGGCACAGCAACTGAGTGGAAAAACATAATAAAAGATTCTTCTTGGGACTTCAGTACTGTTAAATACAAAGTTCATTGTTCAGATGGAATTCTTGATAAATATGATTAAAAGGTAATAAAAAGCCCAAACTTTTATAAAAGTTTGGGCTTTTACTTTTGTTGAAAATTTATTTTTATGAAGGACGTTTTTTAAGTATTTTCTTCTTTGATAAAGGTTGTATTTTTGGATTGTTGCTTAACTTTTCTAAATCTAAATTCAGCAATAAACACAGAAGTTAGTGTCATAATTTCGTTTAAAGTTCCCGCAAGGGTAAATGCAACAAAATTATAAACCAACCAGCAACTAGATGAAGGAATGTTAAGCATTCTCATTTTATGTGGATCGGCTATTGAATAAGAAATTGTAGAAATTAATTTTGCAAAAATAGATAAAACACTGATTATTACCATTAAAGCCGTTGCAAACTTTACGTTATCAGTCCATCTAATCTTACTTACATCCCAAGTAAACGCAATGGTCAAAATACCAGCAATTGCAGTTATGCAAGAGAAAATAACAACCGGGACTTTGTTAGAACGTTTATTTTTTACGTTTAGACTGAAAATTATATTTCTAACAGAGCCAATAAGGTCCATAACCATGCCTGTATATGCGCCTAAAAGAAAATATTGTACGACGAAGAGTAGGGAACCTAAGGTCTTAAAAAAAATAATCGTTCCATATTTATTAAATTGAACGGCTATTATGTTTAGGGCAATTGCCAAAAAACCCAAAACTTGTACAAAAATCTCAAAGAACATAGTCTTTATTATATAGAAAAAAATTAAAAAAATCAAATAAAATTTCAGTAAAAAAAATAATTTAAAAAACGTATATAAAACAATTGACATTATATAAAAAAGTTTATATAATGTATTTCGTTACAAAGTTTAGTTTTGTTAAACTTTTTGTTAAAAATGTCTAAACTTTTTATTGGGGAAAGGTAAAAATGATTATAGGTGAAAAGATAAAGAATTTAAGACTTTATTGTGAGCTCACGCAAGAGGAATTAGCAGATAGGTGCGAGCTTACAAAAGGCTATATATCTCAGCTTGAAAATGATTTAACAAGCCCGTCCATAGCGACCTTGATCGACATTTTATATGCACTTGGTACGGACTTAAAAGAGTTTTTTTCTGATATAGAAAAGGAAGAAAAAATTTCGTTTTCAAAGAACGAATTTATTGAGAAAAACACTGATGAATACGTGCTTAATTGGTTGGTCCCAAACGCACAGAAAAACACTATGGAACCCGTACATATAAAACTTTTTGCAGGAAAAAGTACTGATGAAGATTTTCCACATGAAGGCGAGGAATTTGGTTTCGTGTTAAAAGGAGAGATTGTCTTAGTTTTAGGTAAGCGAAAAATTAAAGTTAAAAAGGGTGAAAGTTTTTATTTTACGGCAGACAAAATACATAAAATTGTTAATAACGGCAAGGTTGAGGCAGAATTTATTTGGGTGTCGTCTCCACCATCATTTTAGGGGCGAATAAGTTTTTTTGAGGTAGATTTTATGAACGACAAAAGAGAAAAAATTATAGAAATCGAAAATTTAACGCGTGAATTTGAAGACGGCGTTGTTGCTGTTGATAATATAACATTTTACGTAAGGAAAGGCGAATTTATAACGTTTTTAGGTCCATCTGGTTGTGGAAAGACTACGACACTTCGTATGATAGCAGGTTTTGATAAACCATCTAGTGGTAAAATTTTGTTAAATGGACAAGATATTTCTTATTTGCCACCAAATAAGCGACCAATCAATACAGTTTTTCAAAGATATGCACTTTTTCCACATTTAAATGTTTTTGACAACATTGCCTTTGGTTTAAAATTGAAAAGATTTGAAGTTACCTATGAAGATAAAAAGGGGAAAACTATAAGAAAGATAGAAAAACTCACTAAATTGCAAATTTCACAAAAGGTTGAAAAAGTTCTTAAAATGGTGGACCTTGAAGGCTTTGAAAAGCGTAGTGTATCAACCCTTTCGGGTGGTCAACAACAAAGAGTTGCGATTGCTAGAGCCATAGTAAATGAACCAGAAATTCTACTTCTTGACGAACCACTCGGTGCTTTAGACTTAAAAATGCGCAAGGATATGCAATTAGAACTAAAAGAAATTCATAAAAAGCTTGGCATAACCTTTATTTACGTAACTCATGATCAAGAAGAAGCCTTAACTTTAAGTGATACGATAGTTGTTATGAAAGATGGTGTTATACAACAAATTGGAACGCCAACAGATATTTATAACGAACCAAAAAATTCTTTTGTTGCAGACTTTATTGGAGAAAGTAACATTTTTAGTGGCACAATTGTTGGGGATAGAAAAGTTAGATTTATAAACTATAACTTTGATTGTGTTGATGATTTTGCTAAAAATGAAAAGGTTGACGTTGTAGTTCGCCCTGAAGACGTTTTATTGATGGACGAAGATGAGGGACAAGTAAAAGGTAAAATAATCAGTTCAATCTTTAAGGGCGTTCATTATGAAATGGTTATGCTTGTAGGAAAAACTGAAATAGTTATTCAAGATACCATTGAAAGAAAGGTTGGAGAAAAAGTTAGCTTATTTATTAAGCCTGATGCAATTCATATTATGGAAAAAGAATTTTCTTCAAATAAGTATGATGGGTATATTACAAAGAAAAATACGGTTTGCTTTGGAGATGGCGAATTTGAGTGTGACATTACTCAACTTTATCCAAATTCTTTTATTGATGAAGAGGGATATTTAATCACAGCAGAAGGTGAAAAATTGGATTTAACTGACGTTGACGTTAACGTTGAAGTTGGTCTAAAAGACATAGAAATAAGCGATGATGCAGAACTCGGTGGAGCAGTGGGTAATATTGTATCAATGATTTATAAAGGCGACCACTATCAGCTTATTGTTAGAACAGATGAAAATGAAGAGGATTTTGTTTTTGACACGGAAGATACTTGGAATGAAAACGATAGGGTAAGTGTAATTATACCAAAAGAAAAAATTAAACTTTCACTTAAACAGGAGATTAAGAGATGAGTTTATCTAAGGAAATAGCTGGCACAACTGCAAAAAAAATTAAACCTAACTTTTCAAGAAAACAACTTTGTATTCCTTATGGTTTATTTTTGGCACTTTTTGTGGTGTTGCCTTTGCTTTTAATAGTATTTTATGCGTTTACCAACCAAAATGGCAATATTTCGTTTTCGAATTTCATAAGATTTTTTTCAAGTGCAACAACTTTATCAACGCTTATTATTAGTATTTTAATAGCGCTTGCAACCACTTTGATATGTGTTATTATTGCCTATCCAATAGCATATATTTTGGCAAACAGCAACCTAAATAAAGGTGGTGTACTTTTGATGTTGTTTATCATGCCTATGTGGATAAATTTCGTTCTCCGTGCAATGGCAATGAAAGACTTATTAACCATTATTGGCGTGTTTGAACTAAATAATTATGTAAACGTTATAATAGGAATGGTTTACGATTATTTACCATTTATGGTTTTACCAATTTATACCGTTTTAGTTAAAATGGATAAGAGTTTGATTGAGGCAAGCAAGGACTTGGGCGCAACTCCTGTTCGAACATTTACTAAGGTTACCCTTCCACTTTCAATGGGTGGAATTGCTAGTGGCGTCACCATGGTATTTATGCCAACCATGACTTGTTACGTTATTTCCGATACCTTTGGTAACGGCTTAATTACCATTGTAGGTAAACTTATCGATGAACAATTTACAACCTTCCAAAACTGGAATTTTGGTTCTGCAATGGCAATGGTGTTGCTTGTTATAATGCTAGTTTCTATGTGGATAACGGGTGCATTTAAGAGTGAGGATGCAAGGGGGACAAATTTATAATGAAAAAGTTTTTTCAAATTTTATACGTTGCCTTAATATTACTTTTTATTTATGCACCAATTTTCACTTTAGTTTTATACAGTTTTGTTGATGCCCCTATAGTAAACATTGAACAAGCTTTTAAAATCGGCTTCTCGTTTAACCTATATAAGAAGCTTTTTGCAGATGACGCATTGATGAAAATTGTTTACGATACTTTGTTTTTAGCCTTTATTGTTGCAATTTTAGCGACTATTTTAGGTACACTTGGAGCGATAGGAATTTTTTATAATAAAGGAAAGTTCGGTAAAGTTGTTTCGGCATCAAACAGGATTCCTGTTATAAATGCAGAAATAGTTACGGCTGTTGCTTTGGTTTTGTTGTTTGCATTGATTTTTTCAGAAAGTCGATCATATTTTGCAATGGTTGTAGGGCATTTGGTAATAACAACGCCGTTCGTTATACTATCTATTATGCCTAAGTTAAAACAAATGGATAGCAATCTTTATGAGGCGGCATTAGACCTTGGTGCATCGCCATTTAGAGCATTATTTAGTGTAGTTGTTCCAGAAATTTTGCCTGGTATTTTAAGTGGTTTTATGCTGTCTATAACGCTGTCTTTAGATGATTATATTATAAGCGCATACACTAAGCCTGCAGGTTTTGACACGATTTCTACTTACGTTTATGGAGCAATGGCAAAAGCAAATGCAAACTCATCTTTGCCTGCATTAAGAGCACTTTCTGCAATTATTTTCGTTGTAATAATTTTAGTGGTTGTACTTAAAAACGTTCATATAAGAAAAAGGGAGGCAAAATAAATGAAAAAAATAATGACTTTTATTTTAATTATGTTCATTTTATCTCCAACTTTTTATCTTTTTGGGTGTGTTAAAACAGGGTCAAATTCAAATGGTAAAGTGATTAGAGTTTGTAATTGTGAAGATTATATTGATGAAAGCATTTTTGATGATTTTACAAAAGAGACGGGAATTGAAGTAATTTACTCAACTTATGGCACAAATGAAAATTTATATAATGAATTAGTGATAAATCCAAACAGTTATGATCTTGTAGTGCCAAGTGAGTATATGATAGAAAAACTCGCAGTTGAAGGCAGGATCCAACCTTTGACACAAAAAGCAGATTATCAAACGTATTTAACCGATTATGATAAGAATATTTCACCATTTATTAAAAATAAATTAAAAAATATTAAAATCAAAGATGGCAAATATAAGAACGACAATTTGAGCCTTTATGATTTTATGGTTGGATATATGTGGGGCACTATGGGTTGGGTATATAATACAGAAGTAGTGAGTCAAGATGACGTTAAAAACTGGTTCAGTCCTTTTAACAATAGTGATATTCACGGAAGAATTACTATAAAAGACGCAGTTAGAGATTCTTATCTTGTTGGTTTAGCAATGGTTAATAAGGAGGAGTTGTTAAGCATTTCTAACGACAATGATGCTATTACTGAGATTTTAAACAGAACAGATAGAGAATCTATTAATAAAGTTGGGGAAAAATTATCATCATTAAAAGATAAACTTTATGGTTTTGAAGTTGATAGTGGCAAAAATGATATAGTTTTAGGAAACATTGATGCTTATGTTGCATGGAGTGGTGATGCGGCTTATGCTATTGACGTTGGCGCAGGTGTTTACGATGATGAAGAATTAGGTAAATTGGAGGATGACCAATTAAAAGCACTAAGTTATTATATACCAGATGAAGGTAGCAACATTTGGTTTGATGGTTTTGTTATGCCATCTGGTAGCACCAATTACGATGCTGTTTATAAGTTTTTAGAATTTATTTCTCGATCATCTACTGTTTTTGCAAATATGGATGAAACTGGTTATACTAGTATGATTGCAAATGGCGATGAATTTGAGGTTGAAGTAAAGGATAAAAAAGGCAATGTAGTTGAAGTTTATAGTACTCAACTTTTTGATGAAGTTTTTATCGGATGGTTTGATGAAAGTGAATATTTAGCATATGAATTGATTGAAACAGCTGAGTTTTCTGATAAAACTATTGATGAAATTTTAATTGATATTGAGCAGATGACCGAACAAGAATTGCAAGAATATGGCTATGGTTTAGCAGATCTTTCAGAGTTTGAATATTTCTTTGGCGATATTTCAGATGATTATAGGTTAGTTATTTGCGAAGACTCTTGGGGTAGATTAATTTCTCAATATCCAACCGAAAGCCAGGTTGAAAGATGCGCTGTTATGAGCTATTTTGATAGTGAAACTCTTATGGATATCAATGAAATGTGGGAGCACGTTAAAGGTGAAACTTGGCCTTGGTGGGTTATTATTTTAATTATTTCTCTTGTTGTATTATTTGCTATCAGTATGGTTCTATTTAAGCATAGAGAAAAATTTAAATGGTTAAAATTACCAGAAAGAAAAACAACTTACGCTGAGAGAAAAGGACTAAAAGAAATCAGTCGTGTAGAAATTAAATTATAGAGAAATAGTGCTATATAAATATTAAAGGCGACCTTATGGTCGCCTTTAATATTTTAAATTAAAAATCCCATTTTGGAATATAATCGGTGCTTGCACTCTGCTGATCTTGATAGAACATGTTTTCAATTCCTAAACTCATTGCATAATCAAGTACGTTTTCGTATTCTCTAATAGTAACTTTTCTTTTTAGTTCAGGGAAATTATCTATTTCTCCAAAAGGAGTATATTGACTCATAACGTTTATGTATGCCTTGTCTTTTACTGAGTAAAACCAGTCTAATATTTTTTTGCTGTCTGAAACGCCTTGTGGCAATACTAAATGCCTAACTATAACGCCTGTTTTTAGCATACTATTATTGTCTAAAAGATAAGGTTTAGAGTTTGCCATAAACTCAATTGCCTTGCTAGCAATTTCAAAATAATTTTCTTTGCCAGTATATCTTTTTGAAAGAGAAGGTGAGAAAAATTTTATGTCTGGAAGATATATGTCAATATATTCATCTATCTTTTTTAGCACCTCAATGTTTTCATAGCCATGTGTATTATAAACAATAGGAATCTTTGGACGATAAATTTTAAGAGCTTCAATAATCTTATTTGAATAGTGGGTGGGATTGACTAAATTTATATTATGCGCACCCATATCTTCCAATTCCTTAAAAATAAGCACAAGTTGGTCTGTAGATATAACTTTACCACGCATTGACCTTGAAAGCTCATAATTTTGACAAAACACACACCTTAAAGAACAGCCACAAAAGAAAATAGCCCCAGAACCATTAATTCCACTTATCATAGGTTCTTCAAATTTATGTAGGTAGTATTTAGCTATAATCAAGTTGTCATCAGTGCCACATAGTCCCTTTGATTTAGTTTTTTCAACCTTGCAACCGTTTGGGCAAAGAGTGCAAAAATTAGTCAAGTTCAAAAGCCCCCGTATATAGTTGATAATATTTTCCTTTCTTGTCGATAAGTTCCTTGTGTGAACCACGTTCAATTATGTTGCCGTGTTCAAGAACCATAATTACGTCACAGTTTTGAACGGTTGAAAGTCTATGTGCAATAATAAAAACAAGTCGGAGGCCAAGCGGTCTTAGGAAGACAAATTGGAGTAGCAACTCCTTGGCTCACAGAACGACATGGCTACGATCCGACTTACGTTCAATTATGTTGCCGTGTTCAAGAACCATAATTACGTCACAGTTTTGAACGGTTGAAAGTCTATGTGCAATAATAAAAAC
>JAZUSI010000065.1:0-6376 GCA_045606665.1 Christensenellaceae bacterium | reverse complement strand
GCATAACGAAGTTTATAAAGCCTTAAAAAAACAAAAAAACTCGTCACAAAACTTTACGTTTTGAGACGAGTTATAATTACCCGCGGTACCACTCAAATTGTAGTTAAATTACTACCACCTTCAGAGTCTATCAACTCCTATGCACTAACGTAGCAAACACGGAAAGCGCCTACTTGAAACAATTCTTTTGGACTCTCAGCTCGGAAGTGATAAGATTTCTATTAGTTTTTGCTGGGATTTCACCACCCCCAACTCTCTATGAAAAACGTTTGATAGAATCCGTCTTCGTCACAGCTTTTTCATTAAGTTAACCAAAGTTTAGCACTTTGAAAAACCTTTGTCAAGCATTTTTATTGAATTTTTTTGATTTTTTATCCTTTTATTTTAAGATTTTCCTTATGACCCAAAACTGAAATCTTTTTGGCATAAGGTTTAATAATATCAATAATGGATTTCTATTTATCTTATACGCAAACTTTAGTTTCTTTTTATTTAGTATTTTTGCAACCTTTTTTGCAACTTTTTCAGGCTTGATTTTTCTCGCTTCAACTTTATCCACAATATTCTTAAATCGCTTAGCGTTGCAAGTATATATTTTTGTTTCTTTACAAAATCTATCGAGTGCCGTTGTAGAAACGTCTATCATGCCCGTATCCACAGCACCTGCACGAAGCACCGAAACGGAAATTCCCAAAAGTTGCAATTCCATACGCAGTGAAAATGCATATTTATCTAGCGTACTTTTAGTAATTCCATATAGTCCCGTAAATGGCAATGGGTCAAGTGGCGCAAGTTCGCTTGTGGTAATTAAAATTTTAGAACCATTACTTAATAGTGGCAAAAAGGTCTTGTTTATCAAAAACGCACTATAAAAGTTGCATTTTACGATACGCTCAAAATCATTTGACGATATCTCCACCAAAGAATTGAGCATATATATCCCTGCAAAATGTACGATTGCATAAAGCGAATTGGTTAAATTGTTGACCTTCTCAAAAGCTGATATGACACTTTGTTCATCTGTTAAATCAACTTGTATAGGATATACGTTTTCCACGCTTTCTTTTATATTTTTATCAAGGGCAATTACTGAATATCCATTATTTAAGAATTGACTAACAACTTTTTCACCCATTCCACCGAAAGCACCAGTCACTAAAACGAATTTTCTTTCCATAACTTATTTAATCTTTTTACCGTCCTTAAAGGCGCTACCCACCCTTTCGCCAAGCGTATAATAGCCGTGTTCACCACAATCATAGCAAATTGGCTTAAATTTTTCGAGTGTAATTTTTCCCTTTTCATTTAATATCTTTTCATCAACCGAAACGTTTACAACTTCACCTATTATAACTTCAGTTTGCTCATCAAAACTAACGAGTTTACACTCTAAAGCGAGTGGCAACTGCTCGAAAATAGGCGCGTTAACTTTTGTGCCTTTAACAGCCGTCCAACCCGTTTTTTGCATTTTATTTGGCAGGTCGTTACCAGAAACAATTCCAACGTAATCTGCAGGAATAACGTTATCTTTGTCTGCCATAGCAATGGTAAAAACTTTATCTCTTAAAATATTTTGCGTGGTTTTATGGTCAAATGCCAAGCATATAGAAACGCGCTTAGTATCACAAACAGTTCCCCAAGCAGCGTTCATTGCGTTTGGAGTGCCGTCTTCGTTATAAGTACCTATAATTAGCACAGGTAATGGATAAACGTATGCATTTGCTTTTAAATCTTTTCTCATATAAATCTCCTTTATTTCAATTATTATAACACAACCAAAAACATATTGCAATTAGCATTTAAATTATCTATAAAAATTAAAAAATATCACAGGAAATTTTATTACATAAAAAAAGACAAGCGCCTTTTATAAAACCTGCTTGTCTTTTAGTTTATTTTTTATTCAGCAACTGCAGTTTCTTGTGCTTTTTCTTGTTTTTCAGCATTAAACTTTTGCTGAAGTTTTTTCGCCGTTGGGATTAAGAAACACAATATTGTTATTATTGATAATATCCAACCTATTGGCCAAATAGTGTAAAGGAAGGTCAAGTTCTTAAATAGTGGATAAATAAACCATACCCAAGGGAATCTTATACCACACATAAATATCATAGTTGCAATCATAGGAACCATAGGTTTTCCCATACCCTTTAAGCCTGCGCCAACTATTTCGTTTATACCACAGATAAAGTAAGTGCTTGAAACTAACATCATCTTTTGTTGAGAGAATCTTATAACTTCTGGATTAGAACTCATTATTGATGAGAGTTGAGCTGAGAAGATTGCTGAAAGCGCACCCAATCCCCCGCCGAAAATAACTGTTATGAGCATGCCTTTCCAAATTGCTTCCTTTGCACGCTTCATATTTTTTGCACCCACGTTTTGACTTACGTATGGCATAACTGCAAGCGATGGGCCAACTGCAATTTGATACAATATTCCATCAAATTGGTTTGCAATCGAAACACCTGTCGATGCGTTTGCCCTAGTTATTTCATCTGCTCCATAAGTGTTAACCGCACCTGCAATTACAATGTTTGCAACAGAGTATAATGCTTGTTGTAATCCCGTTGGAACGCCTATTCTTAACATTTCTTTTAGTTGTTCACCATAAATTTTAAACTTTTTGAAGTTAATTTTAAGAACGCCACCATCACGAATTAAAACTATAACACACAATACTGCCGTTACAATCCAAGAAATTATGGTTGCTAACGCAACACCAACAACTTCTAGGTCAAATACTGCAACGAAAAGAAAGGTTAAAGCAACTTTAATTATACCACCGATGGTCAAATAAATCATAGGTCTTTTTGAGTCGCCTGATGACCTTAAAATTGCCGCACAGAAATTGTAAAGCATCAAAATAGGGACACCCAAGAAATACATTCTAAAATATAATACTGCTTGCTCAAAGAATTTTGTTGGGCAATTTACAAGACCCAAGAAAAATTCTGCAAAAGCAACACCTATCACAAGCAATGCAAAACCGCTTATAACCGAAAAGATTATGGCAGTTGACACCGTCTTTTCAACGCCATCTTTATCGCCTTTTCCTATATACCTTGCTATTACTACGTTTGCACCGGCGGCGATACCAACAACTAATCCTGTTATAAAAGAAAAAAGAGTGCCACACGCCCCTACTGCACCAACCGAATACCCACCGTCTGTATCATACATCTTTAATATGGTCATATCGACTATATTAAAAAGAGATTGCAACACGTTCATTATAATTATAGGTATTGAAATTGTCATTAGCCCTTTCATTATAGAGCCTGAAAGCATATTAACTTCTTTCTTGTTGCCTAACTTTAGGCTTTTTGCTTGTTGCATTTTTCTTCTCCCTTGATTTCCTAAACTTAATTATACCACCTATAAATAAAAAAAGTTAGACTATATAGTAAATTAAGTTGCACAAAAGATAGATTTTAGATATAATACCTATAAGGAGAAAGGTTATGAATTATATTTCTTATCTCGGTGCTTATAGTAAAGAGAGAATAAATTTTCACCAACACAAAGACTATGAAATATTTATTTATACTTCTGGAAAAGGTAAAATAAATGTTGATGGTAAGGTTCAAGACGTGGAACAAGGCATGATTGTCGTTATGCCACCGAATATTGTTCACGGTTCAATTTCTCTAGATAATTTGCGATACGTTGCAATCTTAGGAAAGAGTGATGAATTGACGCATATAGACACGCCTATCATCTTTAAGGACAACGAGCGTAGGGACGGATTTAACTTACTTCAAATGATTTTTGCAAACCGAGATGGAGATAAAGAGTATTTTAACTCGCTCTGCCTTGCCTTTATTCATTTTGTATTAAAAAACGTTAAATCCACTAATCCAATAGAAAAAACCATTAACAAAATAAAAAGCCAAATGAGTGCAAAGTTTCACGATAGCGAGTTTAACGTTACAGAACTATTAAATCAAAGTGGATATGCAGAAGACTATATTAGGGCACATTTTAAGCGACTTGTAGGGAAAACCCCCGTTGAATTTTTAACCGTACTTAGAATTAACCACGCAAAGACTTTAATCAACATTTATCAAGACTCCACGCCCCTAATTGATATCTCTCTTAACTGTGGCTTTGACGACTATATTTATTTTTCAAGAAAGTTCAAGCAAGTTGTGGGCGTTTCCCCACAAGCCTATAAAAAAACGATATTGGCTGAAAACAAGAAATGAACAAAAAAAATCCCAACTTTAGATAGGTCGGGATTTTTTTAATCTAAAAATCTTATTATAATTCACTAATTAATTCTTTAAGCAATGGCTCAAACTTTGCACCGTACCAGTGATTTTTCTCTTTTGCCGTCGCTTCAATACACTTTACAACGTAGTCCCCTGCAATTTTTGCAGAGTCATAAGCCGACTTTCCGTTTAACATTGCGCCAACAAAAGCCGATGCATAGATATCGCCTGTGCCGTGACAACTGTTAGGGAGTTTTTTATGCTCGTAATACCTTTCTTGACCGTTTTCAACCACAACGATACCCGTTTTTGCACTTTCGTAAGATACGCCCGTCAAGATAATATTTTTGCAACCAATATCTTTCAAACCCTTGATAAGAGTGTCTATGTATGCTTTATCATACGTTTCCTTATATTCAACGCCTGTTAAAAAGCACGCTTCGGTGATGTTTGGCAAAATATAATCAGCGTTTTGACAAAGCCTTTTAATAGCCGAAACGTAAACGTCGTCAAATCCATAATAGAGTTTGCCGTTATCTGCCATTGCAGGGTCAACGAAAAACTTGCCGTCTTCTTTTAAGTTTGACTTAACTATATCCAAAACGTAATCAATTTGATTGCTACTTCCAAGATATCCCGTATAAACGCCGTCAAAAGTAATTTTTTCCTTTACCCAATGCTCTCTAATCTTTGGCATATCTTCACATAAATCTCTAAAAGTGTAACCACTAAAACCAGCCGTATGCGTTGACAAAATTGCAGATGGCAAGATTGCCGTTTCAAGCCCACAAGCCGATAAAATAGGCAAAGCCACCGTCAACGAACACTGCCCCACGCACGAAATATCTTGAATAGTTAAAATTCTTTTATAGTCCATTTCCATATGTCTCCTTTTATAATGCATTTATTATAACACCAAATTGACAATATGTAAATAGTCAGTTTTAATATTTTTTATAAGGTCAGATATTTTTTCTTCTTAGTCTTCTAACCCTATTTACGTGGCGTTCAAATTCCCCGTTTTCCAAAAGGTATTGAATAACGTATTGTTCAAAAGTCGGCACGGTGCAAGAATAAAAACCAAGCCTTTTATCAAACTCGTCTATTAACTTTTTTGGTAAAACCATATATCCAACTCTTATCGCGGGCGAAATCGTCTTTGAAAACGTATTAACGTAAATCACGTTGTCATAATCGGTCAATGAAAATAAAGTTTCTTCGTTCTTTTTTGAAATGGTTAATTCTGAATCGTAATTATCTTCAACGATATATCCGTTTCTTAACTTTGCCCATTGCAAATACTCTTGCCTTTTGCTTGCGTTTGCAGTTATTAAACTTGGATAGCTATTATAAGGCGTTGTATGTAACACTTGAGCATTTGAGTAGTTAAGCTGTTGGGTTTTTATTCCGTTTGACCCTAAATCCAATCGCTCTAAGTTTATTTGGTTAGCGAGATACACCTTTTCAATTTTGCTATAAGAAGGGTTTTCTATGGCGTAAATCTTATCTTCACCCAAAAGTTGAATAATAAGTGAATAAAGATATTCCGCCCCAGCACCGACCACTATTTGCTCTGGACTGGCGTTTATGTCAACGCTTCTTTTTAAATATGAACTTATCGCTTTTCTAAAGCTATTTATCCCCTTGTGGTGACTTTTGTTAAGAAGGCTCTGCCCATAATCAAGCATAACTTTACGCATTGTCTTAGAGAGCACCGAAAATGGAAAAGCGAAATCGTTTGCATTTTCAAGTTTTTCTAAGTCGGGTTGCAAAATCTCTTTCTCATCAAAAGACTGGGATAGAAAATCATCTTTTCTATAAACCACGTAATAACCGCTTTTGGCTTTAGATTCCACGTATCCCTCTTGCACTAACAAATCATAAGCGTGCTCAATGGTTATAACGCTTACCCCAAACTCTTCACTTAAAACGCGTTTAGATGGCAATTTTGAATTAAACGCATAAGCGTTATTTACTATATCGCGCTTTATTTGATTATAAATTTGTAAATATGCGGGTTTTCCGCCTTTTTCAATCTTGTATTTCATATATCTTATTATACTATCTTGGTATTATAAAAGTCAATGGCTAGAAGTATAAGAAATTCTAATAATATTTTTCATAAATTAGGTTGTAAAAAATTTATTTTTTATATATAATAT